>CAMJKC010000173.1 GCA_946406305.1 uncultured Lachnospiraceae bacterium | reverse complement strand
ATTATGATAAAGAATATGCAAAAAATAATGGCTTTTATATAAATTATGATAAATGTGTATATGATGAAATGATAGACTTAGGAGGAAATAAGATTAAATTAATAAAGAGTATAAATAAAGATAGTATTGTTTTTGTGCGAAGTGAAGTGGCTTGGATGCAATTGGAAGTTAAACCAGTATTAATAAGTAAAAAAGCTTATTTTGATCGTAATTCTTATACTCTTGGAGGAGAACCAATAATAGATGGAACTTGTAGAAATATAGTTTTTACAAATAATGAAGATATAGAATATGAATATGAAAAAGCGAAAAAAGTAAAGGACAATTTATACACTTATAAAAAAGATGATACATTATATTTTATAACTTACAAAGGAATAAAGTTTGTATTTGATGCCTACTATCCAAAGGATTCTAAAATAGGATTAAGTATATTGGAAAACTACAATGTAGAAGGTTATGAAAATTTTGATTTATCAAATATGGATGTAGATGCAAATGTTAAATATGAATTTACTAATGGTGCTACTTTTAATGAAGAGTATATACCAAAAACCACCAAGAAAATTTGTGATAAATTATTATTTGATGAGAAAGATATAAAATTAGCATTACCTGATGATATATTTTTAGGTTTCAAACTTGAAGCAAAAGTAGGTGATAGAGTTGTTAAAGATTTTGGTTATGTAAAAGAGATACCTGCCAATTTACCATATTTGAATTATACGGTTACAGTAGATGCAGTGTCAGAAATTATGCTTACACCAGGTTTACTTTTTAATAATCTTTCGGTAAAAAAAGCAAATATTACAAAAATTAACTTTACTACTACAAAACCAACGGAGGGAGTAGAAAAAAAGATTGAGGGAAAATTTTTTGCATATGAAAACGGAACAGAAGTGAGTTTTTATAAAGAGAAAGGATTAGTAAAATTACCAGAAGATGTAACACAATTTTTCTCGGATATGCCAAAGTTAACCGAAATCACAGGGCTTAATGTGTTAGACTTTCAAGATGTGAGAAATATGCAAGCTATGTTTAAAAATGATGTATCACTAACAAAAGTAGATTTTGGCAATGTAGATTTATCAAAAGTAACAGATGTAAAAGAATTATTTAGTGGAGATGCAAAACTTACCACAATATCTAATTTAAAAAGTGACGATTTAAAAAATGCCGATAAAGGCAATGTATTTTACGGTGTGGGCAGTTTACAATTAATTAAAGATAATAGAAATTTATTGTCAAAAAAGGAGTCTATAGTAGAACTTAATTTGAATGGAGGAAGTTACAAAGGGGCTACTTGGTTTATAAAAGGTAAAACAGAATTTGTGTTACCAGATGTAACAAAATCTGGATATGTACATACTTCATGGACAAGTAGTAAAGATAATAAAAATTATACAAAGATTAGTGGAAGTTATCATGAAGATGTTAAGTTTACAGCACAATTTACTAAACTTTATAAAAAAGAAGGAATCAAATATATATATGATATCAAAGCCGAAGTTGGAGATGATGCAAAGAGTAAACTTCAAAATAGGGGTTATGATGTTCTTGATTTGGATATGAATTATGGGGCATATAAAAAGAAAAAATCAACTCCTAAAATATATATTGGTGTAAAATATACAACAGATGTAAATAAAGGTATAACAGATATAAAAGCAGATGTAAGAGATAGTAGCAATGGTAGCAAAACTAAGAAAATATGTGGAGTTCAGTATAAAGCGGTTGTTAATTTTTCAGGTAAAAAAGTTGATATGAATGAAAAGGCAGGCGGTAAATATATCTACCTATTCTATACAACTGAAACTGGGAAAGCTGTTAATTATTATGATAAGGGTAAAAGAAATTTAGGAGAAAGATTGATAGGTATTACAACTAATTTTGATTATAAATATGTTACAGCTACTCCACTTGAGCTATGTGGAAGAAAAGATAGCAGAGGTGTATTTCAATTAGACGGAATGGATGTGAATAGAATAGTAGAAGAGAAGGACTATTATTCTGTAAATATGAATTATAATTCTTGTGATAAAAATAATAAGAAAAATAAGGCAACTGAAATATATTTAGGAATGACTCTTGAAAGTTCTGTTGACAATTATGTAAATACATATAATAATGCCATAGTAAAATATAATAAAAATGCAAATGTGGCTTTGGATAATGAAATTGAGTTAACAGCAAATAATTTATTCGGCAAAATAGGAATTAGTAGAGAAAATATTACTCAGATAGATTTCATAAATAGCATTGATGATATTGATATTAGTAAATGTAAAAAATTAGCAAATGAAATATATGCTTTAGTGAATGGAACAACAGTGAAAGTATATTTCAACCCTGATGTAACATTAAAGTTTCCAGTAAGTTGTGCTGAATATTTTAAGGGTATGACACAAGTTAAATATATTAATGGTTTGGAATATATTGAAACAGATAATGTAACGGATATGACAAGTATGTTTGAAGATTGTAGGTCATTGTTGGAAATAGATATAACTAATTTTGATACATCAAATGTAAAGAGTTTTCAATCTATGTTTAAGAATTGTAATAGCATAAAGAATATCAAAGGCACAAAAAACATAACAACGGAAAAAGCAACAAATCTTCAAGCAATGTTTGAATATTGTTCTGAATTGACAAAATTAGATTTATCTGGAATTCGTTTTCCACTGGTGAATAGTTGTAATTTAAACTATATGTTTAATGGCGATACAAATTTAGAATATATTTATGTAAACTTTCATTGGACTAATAGTGTAGGAGGTACATATAGAAGTTTTACTGGATGTAAATCATTAATTCCACAAAAAAACGGAAAGGTAAATTATAATAATACAGGAAACTTTAACAGGGAAAATTTTAGTTATGGGGACACTGGATATTTTTGGAAAAAAGTTCAAGATGCAGATTTTAGTTATGAGAACAAAGTTCAAGATGCAGATATTATAGAAAATGATGATATTGTAGAGCCACAAGGTCAATACATAAAAGATATAAAAATGGTAGTAGCAAATGCTAAAACAGCAGCTGAAATATTTAAGAAGAATAATTATACAATGATATTAGATAATCTAAATGATGGAACAGATGGAAAAGAAATATATATAGGTTATATAACAACTGATAATCAACAAGAAGCAATAACTGCAATAGGTGAAAGATGGTTTAATGCAGCTGGTAGAAACCCACAAAATTATACAGGGGCATATCATAAAAATTATTATACTGCAGTAACAGATTTTGAAGGTAAGAAATGGAATACAAATGAAGGAGGAGATAGTGCTGCAAGGTGGGTATATCTATATCAATCAAGAGATGAAAAAGCGGGAGAACCTATTAAGACTATAAATGTTGTAAAGCAACAAAATGCTTCTACGATAGGTCAATTATCGGCTAATAATAATTTTACAGTTGTAACTAACTCAAATGACGGTAGTTTATCAGATTTTAATAGAAGTAATGCAAATAGTGTTCAACACATCTATATAAGGTATTCGAGTAAATAAAAATTTATTTATGGTTAATAACAAAAAAAAGAATGGACCTTAAATATAGTTAAACCTAATATTTAGACCAAATTAGTTAGATAAAATAACTAAGGAGGTCTATTTTTT
>CAMJKC010000172.1 GCA_946406305.1 uncultured Lachnospiraceae bacterium | reverse complement strand
TGAAAGCATTATAATTTTTTAAATCTGTATTAATACATTTTCCCTCTGATATGAGACGATTTTTATTATCATAAACTTTCATAACTTCATTTGCTGTTGCTACATATGCATATATTATATCTGTTTTATTTTTTACTCTTTCGTCTTTTGAAAAACTATATGCAGACCCTACATATTTTGAATTTATCAACACTTCTTTATAACTATTTATATCATTACAATGAATTTTCTTATAGTCACAAAATTCTTGATATGCATAATATGCTGCTCTACTTGTCCAATGATTGTCATATTTAAAAAATAGATATTCTGATAAATGCTCTTTTAATCTATCATATGTATTTATTACCTTAATTTTATCACTTGCCATTTCAGAAAATTTATTTATTGTTTCTTTTTGATTTGCTAAATTATTTGTTAAACCTTGAATATCTTCAATACATATTTGTGATTGAATTACTGGAATAAAACTTACACTTGCCATAGGATATTTATTTACAAATTTATCTAAAGCTTTAAAGAAATCACTTGACCTTTTTGAATTATCATTTCCCTTTGCATATGCTACTCCATCATATAAAATAAAGCCACCACCAATATATTCATCTTTTGCAGCATATGAAAAAAATAAATTCAAATTAAAAATTAAACTTATAATTAAAATGTAAGATAAAATTTTTTTTAATTTATACAAAGCTCCTCCTAAATATGACCTTTAATTATATTTTACCCATATAACAGGTCTTACTCCAAAGCCTTTAGAATCAACAGGATAACCATAATAATTTATGCTTCCATCTGGATCTATAACAGAAGCAGTATTTTGATAATGACCTGGAGTTCTCAACCAATAAAAACTATAATCATCAAAAACTAAAACTTCATTTTCACTTGAATCATAATCTTTTAAAGTTTTTGCAGATAAAATCTTTAATTCTAAATAATCTACTTCATCAGTTTTTAATACTCTTTTTATGTCTTCAATACTTAAACAAAAAACTTTATCTTCAGTATCATTCCCTCCTGACATTTCATATTCATTATATACATTGTCATAATTTTGATTGACAGTAGTTTTTATGTATTCTTTTTCCTCTTCTCTAAAACTATATTCATAAAAATCACTATTTAAATACTCTCTAAGCGAAGAATCTTCCCAAGTGCAATTATCTCCAGATTCATTATAGTATTTTGCACTTAAAATATATTTTGACAATAACATAACTTCCTTTTTTTCTTCATCTCTAATGACAGGAACCCACTCTATACTTTTATCTTCACCTTTTTTATTTTTATATTTACCAAATTTTATAGTTTTAAGTGAATCAATAGAATCATTATAATCATAACTGTCCAAACACTTAACAACTTTTAAATCGTTCAAAAAATTTTCTTCTTTACATCCAAAAAGAAAAAATACAATTAATAAAATAAATAAATTTAATGTGATTAGTTTTATAAATTTAAACATATTTTAACCAATAAATCCTTTTTCAATTAAATAATTATTAATTGCTGTTGCATCAGTTCCCGTAGACATAATTCCATTATGAACAATAGCACCTTTAGCTTCATTTGTAATAAAATTTACAGAGTTATTTAAACTCTCTTCTTTCATATCTGTAGATTGAGTTATAGGATAAATATGTTTTCCTGTAAAATCATATTCATTCAAAAAAGTCCCTATAATCATTGGGGCAGTATCACACCACACAGGATAACAAATAAAAATATCAGTATATTCATCAATACTCTCTATAGGGTTTAAAATACTTGGTCTTGCATTTGTTTCTTTTTCATTTAATGCTATAGGATAACATTCTTCATAATTTTTTGAATATGGAGTTGTCGGTTCAATTTTATATAAGTCAGCTTGTGTTAAACCTGTTATATATGTAGCTTTAATTTCAGATGTGCCTGTTAATGTAAAATATGCCACCAATGTTTTTCTCTCATTTTTTGGAATTAAATTTACTATTTTATTAGTTGTAGTTTCACTATTTGAAGCTACTTCTATATCTCCTTCTTCACTTGATGAGTTTTCTGTCTCGCTTTCAGTTACTATTTCTGATTCAGAAGCTTCAGTTGTTTCATCTACTATTTTTGTTTCAGTTGTATCATCATTTTTACTTGAACTTTCAGTTTCTTCTATCTTATTCAATTCAAATGTATCAAAATCCGTAGAATCAATCCATTCTATTACTTCATTTGCAACTTCTTCATTATTTTTTTCGATAAACATTACACTACTGTTACCTTTGATACCTTCATTTGGTAAATCTATAATTACACAATCTCCTCCAGCTTCAACAACAGTCTGCATAAATATGTTTGCCATTTTTCTTATACCATAATAATAATCTAAAATTTGAGTGTCACTTGACTCTTTTGGTATATTATCTCCAAATAATAAAACTATTGGTCTATTTATAATCGCATTAAACTCTTCATCTGAAACACTATTCGCCACTATGTTTTTATACTTTGTATTTATGCTCTCAACTTTTTTACTTTCTGGGAATACAAAACTCTCTGGTTCTATCGCAATAATCCCGAGCATATTTTCAGTGTCTTTTGAAGCTTCATATACACCTTCTATACTTTTTCCATGAACCAAAACAATACTCTCACCTATTTTATTTAATAGTTCTTTTACATCTTCTGATATTAAATCTAAATCTTTTTCTCCAGTGTTAGGAACTAACATTCTAAAAAACTGATTCAAACTTTTTTCATCACTTGGAAATTGTGAATCACTATATGTGTCTGGCCATTCACCTATTCTATATTTAGTATATATGCTTTGATCCTGTGTATCTGAATTAACTGTTACTCCTTTTGTAGTTTGACCTGCTTCTCCACTTCTTGGCAAATCAGTCAAATATACACTATAACCTTTTTTTAAAAAAATATTTGACCATCCACTTCTTTCATCTGGAGTAGTCATAAATGAAGTTTTTGAATAGTTTTCATCTGGAATAAATACAATTTTTTTATCATTTTTATCAACTGGAATTTGATAGTAAACTGTCATATGGTCCCCATGAAGAGTTTGACCCTTTGAACTATCAACAGCTGTTTTAGGATTATATTTTCCATTTGTGCTCTTCACTTTACCACCAACAGCAAAACTTCCTTGTTCACTTATTGATGTATACAAGTTTTTCTCTTCATCTACAACCTTTAATTTATCATTCAAATCATCTAACTCACTTTTCATTGACATATTCTCTTCATTAAGAGACTCAATTGTACTATTTGCTTCATTTAATTTTGATTGTGCTTCTGAATAACTTGCTATTTGCTCATTCGTTACAAAATGTGCACATCCTGTAAACATAAAAAGTATAGATGATAATAGTATTATCTGCTTTATAATTTTCATTATTCCCTCCATTTTCAATTGTATATTTATTTTATATTATTTACCCTATTTTATATAATATAGCATATTTTTTTTGAAAAAAATATGTATTTTTTTTGAATTATTGAGATAATAAGTCAATAATAGTTGTTTTATCGCTTTCTTTCATTGATTCTAATATACCCATTCTTTTCATATTTTCAATAATTGTATTATTCAAATGCCCTCTTTTCTTTAAATCATCTATAGATTTAAATTTTTCCTTCTTTGCTTCT
>CAMJKC010000171.1 GCA_946406305.1 uncultured Lachnospiraceae bacterium | reverse complement strand
AAGTTAAATTAGAAGATAATGAAGCTACAAGAAGTTTAGTAGGAAGATTAAAAAATGGAAATATTAGTGTAGATGCAAATGAATATGGTGGATTTGAAAAAGTAGGCAATTTGGGCTTTAGTTTACCAAGAAATGATAAAAGTATAACTACATCAGCAGGAGATATAGTTTTGTATCAAGGAAATCAAATATCATTATTCTATAATTCAAACTCATGGAGTTATACAAAACTTGGAAGAGTTCAAAATGTAAGTGGAGCTGAATTAAAGAATATATTAGGTTCAGGAGATGTAACGCTTGTAATAAGTTTAGATTAAAAGGAAGTTAAAATAGGAGGAATTAAAAAATGAGTAAAAAAGTTGTAGTTGTGTCAAGTAGTTTTAGAAAAAATGGAAATAGTGAAACTTTGGCAAATGAATTTATAAGAGGAGCAAAAGAAACTGAAAATGAAGTAGAAACAATATATCTTCGTGATATTACATTAAATTATTGTAGAGGTTGTTTTGCTTGTTTAAAATTAAATCATTGCGTTATAGATGATGATGCAAAAGAATTAATGGAAAAGGTTAGAACAGCTGATGTTTTATGTCTTGCAACACCAATTTAT
Organism: uncultured Lachnospiraceae bacterium; assembly: GCA_946406305.1. Taxonomy (GTDB): domain Bacteria; phylum Bacillota; class Clostridia; order Lachnospirales; family Lachnospiraceae; genus UBA3633. The sequence continues at coordinate 3,086 of CAMJKC010000171.1, read as the reverse complement.
TATTATGCAGTAAGTGGGCAGTTAAAAACATTTTTAGATAGAATGAATCCAATATATGGAGTAGGGCATAATTTTAAAGATATTTACCTATTAACAGCAGCAAATGATACAGATTCAAAAGCAATGGACGGAGCAATAAAAGATATTGAAGGTTGGGTAGAATGCTTTGAAGGCGTAACTTTAAAAGGTGTTGTAAAAGGAACTGGTGCAAATGATGTCGGAGATATATTAAACCATAAAGATAAATTAGAAGAAGCCTATAATTTAGGAAAGAATATATAGTTTGGAGGTGATATTAATGAATTAAAAAATAATGATTGTAATTTTAGCCCTATTAGTTGTGATTATTTTAGTTTTAGGAGGATATTTTATATTTAATAAAAATGGAAAGAATTCTCAAACAAATCAATATAGTAGTGATTTAAGTAGTAATGCAAAAGAAAGTACACAAAATAATAATGAAAAAAAGACAGCCAAAAATAGCCTGAGAGATGGAGAATCTATTCAAACACAAGATAAAAATAAAGCTACAAGGGTAGTAACTGGTGGAACAAAAATTAAAATGACTTTTGGAGACACAGTTATTTATGGTGTGTTGAATGATTCGGAAACTGCAAAAGCTTTGATTCAAAAGTTGCCTATCACACAACATGAATCAAGATATACACATGACTTTTGTGGTATAACAGAAAAATTACCATATAACGAAGATGAAGTGCATTATGGTTGGCTAAATGGAGATATTGATTATGCTATTGATGCACCATATTACACAATTCTTTTCAAAGATGAAGAAATATCAGAACAATATGGTGATCAAGTTAATATTGGAGTTATAACTTCTCCAATTAGTGAAATTGATAAATTAAGTGGAAGCTTTGATGTTAAAATAGAATTGGATAATTAAAAGGATATGATATGAAAAATAAAGCATATAGAATAATAGTAGATTTTTTAATGTTTATATTTATGATATTAGAATATTCTAAAATATATACAGGACAATTAATACATGAAATATTAGGAATTGCATTATTAATATTATTTATCATACATAATATTTTAAATATAAATTTTTATAGAAATTTATTTAAAGGGAAATATAATTCTTCAAGAACTTTCTTAACAATTGTTGATATAGGATTTTTAATATTTATGCTATTTACAATAATTTTAGGAATACCAATATCAAAAGAATTATTTAGTTTTTTTAGTATTTCTAATGGAGCAGTAGTTAGTAAACTCCATATACTTTTTAGCTATTGGGGAATGATATTTTTGTCAATGCATTTGGGATTGCATTTTAAAGCAATTTTTGCAAAATTAATTAACAAAGTAAAAAAGAATAAAATTTTAAAATATATAGTGGATTTATTGCAAATATTAATTGTAATCTATGGAATAAAACTATTCTTTGATACAAATATAATTAATTATTTAATTGCAAAATCGTCATTTGGCAATTATACAAACAATATTTGGATTTCATTATGGAATAATTTTATGATAATATTTGGAGTATCAATAATTACTTATAATATTGAGAAAATTATAAAGTGGAAAACTGGGGAAAGAAGGAATAATCTATGAATAAAGTTAAAATAATAATTATTTGTTTAATTGCATTAGTTGTTGTTGGAGGATTAGGAGCTGTTATTGTTAAAAACATTAATACAGAAGAAAAGCAAACTTTAGATTCAACAATTACTGATGAGCAAGGAAAAGAAGCAAAACATAATTTAAATAGTGATAAAATATTAGTTATTTATTTTTCTGAAACAGGAAATACTCAAAAATTGGCAAAACTTATAAGTGATAAAGTTGGAGGAGATTTTATAAGAATTGAAACAGAAAAAGTATATCCAACAGATTATAATGAATTAGTAGATGATGCTAAAAAAGAGAAAGAGAATGATGATAGACCAAAATTAAAAACATTAAATATCAATTTAGATGTTTATGATACTATATTTATAGGATATCCAATTTGGTGGTATCAAATGCCAATGGCTATGTACACATTATTTGATAATTATGACTTTGCAGACAAAACCATAATACCATTTAATACTCATGAAGGTTCAGGAAGTTCAGGAACTTATGAAGATATTCAAAAATTAGAACCAAAAGCAAAGGTTCTTGAGGGATTACCAATTCGTGGTGGAGATATGGTTTCTGACCAAAGCAGTAAAGTTGATAGTTGGTTAAATAAATTAGGAATTTAAAATATGGAGGAATTTAAGATATGGAAGAATTAAAATTAAATCAAGAATGGGATAAAGTATTCCCAAAAAGTGAAAAAGTTGAGTCTAAAAAAGTAACTTTTAAAAATCATTTTGGAATTACATTAGTAGCTGATATGTATGTCCCAAAAGAATATGATGGAAAACTTCCTGCAATAGCAGTAAGTGGACCTTTTGGAGCAGTAAAAGAACAAAGTTCAGGATTATATGCTCAAGAAATGGCTGAAAGAGGATTTTTGGCAATAGCATTTGATCCATCTTTTACAGGAGAAAGTACAGGAGAACCAAGATATATGAACTCTCCAGACATAAATGTTGAGGATTTTCAATCAGCAGTTGATTTTCTATCTAATTTAGAAAATGTTGATAATGAAAAAATATCAATAATTGGTATATGTGGATGGGGAGGAATGGCACTTCAAACAGCATGTATAGATACAAGAATAAAGGCTACAATTGCATTAACAATGTATGATATGTCAAGAGTTACAGGAAATGGATATTTTGATGGAGAAGATAGTGAAGAAGCAAGATATAATAAAAGAGTAGCAATAAATAATCAAAGAACAGAAGATTTTAAAGCAGGAGAATATAAACTTGGAGGTGGTGTAATAGACCCATTACCAGAAGATGCACCTCAATTTGTAAAAGATTACTATGCATATTATAAAACTCCTCGTGGATACCATAAGAGAAGTTTGAATTCTAATGGTGGATGGAATGTTACAGCAGGAACATCACTTTTGAATACAAGATTATTCTATTATTCAAAAGAAATAAGAAATGCAGTAATGATAGTACATGGAGATAAAGCACATTCATATTATTTTGGAAAAGATGCTT
>CAMJKC010000170.1 GCA_946406305.1 uncultured Lachnospiraceae bacterium | reverse complement strand
CACTTATCCAATAACAATAATCTAAACTATATTCACTTTCTATATTCATCAATTTTTCTATTTCTATATAATCGCATATATTATTTGCTATATCAGTATAAATATTATCATTCCCTAAATTGTTAGTATTTATCACTAATTCTCTATATACTTCACTACTTTCATTTGTATTAACAAATATTCCTACAACTCCTCTCTTCTTCCCATAATAATCTATTGCTTTATAACCTATATAACAGTTCACTAGTATATTGTCACTATCATATACTATAAAACTATCAATATCTTTAAATCCTAATCTCGCCATATATTCATTTATATCTAATATCCCATAATTTTTATTTTCTTGTTTTAATGTTATTCTCTTTTCATTAGAAAGATTACTCATTATTAAACTCATTTGGGCTAACTCATCATTATATTTATTTTCATCCCATAAAAAATATCTAAAATCATTATTAAAATCTACATTTAAACTGCCATCATTAGTAGTCATACTACTCCCTTTAAAATTACTCTCTTTTGGACTTTCATCAATCTTTTTCCCTGATGGCAATGAATCCCATAGTTTTTTCTCTCCATCGCCATCTTCTATTCCATCAAAATCTGTATCTCTTAATACTGGATTACTATTATACTTATACATCTTGGCATATACTTTGCAATTAGCACTATTATTTCCTTCTACTTCTATAAAGTCATTAAACTTACTCCAATTTACTGCTTTTGTATATAAATCCTCATCTGTATTAAGTTTCTTTTTTACAAATGCTGTTATATCAAGTTTTTCTTGACTTCCAAGCTCATCTTTATCAGATAAACCATCTTCATCAGTATCATCAAGCCATCCTTTCTTACATTCTACCAATTGAAAATCTGACAAAAGAGCTGTATTGCTATTTCTCTCATTAAATTGACCTTGTGAAAATTTACTTTCATTAAACACTACACCAGCACAATAATCTTTTATTGTATCATCTATATAACTATTGTCCATCATATGCTTTACCATAAGATAATTTCTTGCTATTAATTCTTTATAATCTGTATCTACTTCAATTCCTTCTAAAATATCGTTTATTATATTTTTTGTTTGCATGAGTTTCGTTGATACATTATAAGGACTTCTTATTACTTCATCTATTGTAGAGCCAAGTAATCTATTTCCTTTATCTCCCTGCTCCCCATCAACATTCAGGACATCCATCGCATTGTCAAACTTTTTTCTAAGTCTTTCTACTTCAGCATCACTTATTTCATAATCTTCTCCCATTACCGCTTTATACTCCTGCTCCCAATAGTGAAAACCATCAGTTCTTCCTGCTACTAAAAAGCCCTCTATATATGCAATGTATGCATATTTTGCTATATCCCTTCCTCTTGTTTCAGCCTCATCCACATTATATAAAAACGGAACCAAATTTGCTCGTCCTATATTTATTCCTCTTGCATTAATGTTACTCATATCTGCTGTCCAAAAATCGCTATATACACTTGATAATAATGCTGTCATAAACTCTTCGCCATTAAAACCATATATATCTTCTAAGCTTAAAGTATAACTACCATCTTGATCAAAAATTTCTATATATTGCTCATTAGATAAACTCATTATATTTATTGCTGGTAATAAATATCTGCTTGCTATAAATTCATCTTGTAATGTCTCAAAAGTTGCACCATATGTTGATAAAGTATTCCAAATATTGTTTAATGTTGTTTGAACATTAGGACTATAACTTGCTTGTCCTGAATATGTGTTTCTAAAATTTGTATATAATAAATTTAAATCTTCTTCAACACCTTCTGTCCTAAATATATTATTTATAACTTCTCTAAAATTATTATTATAGCAATACTCTATAAAATTCCCTAAATTATACTGCATTTGCATATGATACTTACCATAGCCTTTCATTCTCTTTTCACTTTCTTCAATCATTGGTCCTTTTAATGACACTTGGTATGGCTCAATTCTTTCTATCGCATTATATTCAGATATATACCAATGAAATGCTGTTGAATCAGGCATTATTCTTACTGTCCCATTCTCATCTATATTTATATCCTTAAACCAATAACCTAAACTACCATATGCTATATACTTTATGCACATAATAATTATACCACAAATAAAAATAATTATTGCTAATTTATTTATATTCTTTCTTATTGTATTATACCACATAATAAACCCTCTTCAAATTATTTCTTTAATTCTTCTATTATTTCATTTAAATACATTATTCTTATATTGATAGTAATATTAGTGTGCCCCATACAGCATACATAAAAGTGTCCATTAGGACATTCATAATGCAAATGCCCTTTGCATTCATAATATCCACCGCATCCTATAGGACTTTCACTACAATCATGGTCTCCATCTCCTTCATCTTTACAATCATATATCGCTTTCCAATTTGTACATACATCTTCTGTAGGTTCACTACTGCCAAGACTATGCTTTTCTAAATCTCCATGATAACAAATACCACTTTGAACACAGCCTCTTTTTTCATAACACCTTTTTGTTGTATCAAATACACATACTTCACATTCTCCTATTGGCTCTATTATCTTAAAATCTTCTTCTACATAATCGTCATATTCACTATGTGGTTCTATTGAAAATGGTTGGTATTTTATATTGCAATGGTCATATATTGGTTCATCAGCTATATCAGAACAATGATAAAAATCACAAAAACATCCATGTGTGCAAGGGTATAAATCAGTTGATACTCCTGTAAAGGTATGCGATAATTGAAATAATTCTTTTAATAATACTTTATTTTCTTCTACCACTTTACTTTGCTTTTGGTCTATCAATATAGATATAGCAGATAGTATGTCTTTGAAATTTGATTCTCCATCATCTCTTCCTTCGGTCTTTGCATACTTTATAGTTACACCATCTACAAAATCAGAATTCTTTAAATCTTCACTATTGTTTTGCCCATATACTCCATATTTTATATTTTCACCCATTCTATTTGTTCTATTTGCATATGTTTGTATTTTTGATGCGATTTCTTCTTCAAATTCCTTTTCAAGTTGTTTATATATTGCTCCATACTCCCTTAACTCTTCTTCACTGAAAAGCGGTGTGCTTTTTTCTATTCCTTCATACAGTAACATTTCTTGCAAATACATGTTTGATGATATAATACCTATTAAAATAATAAAAACAATTCCTATGCCAAAATATATAAATTTTTTTGGCATAACTATATATGTCATCCTTTTTAATAAATTTTTAAAATCAAAATAACTTTTCATTGCTATTTATAAATATTTACACTTTGTAATAATATATCAATGTCTATCAAAACATATTCACCATTATATACATCACTTAATAAATTTGTCCCACTAATATAAGTTTCTTCTACTGGTATAAGATTACCATTCTCATATCTACACACTTGTATATCATCTTTTATACTCATATATTTACTTATATCAAATTTTGCTTTTAGACCATCTCCTTTGCTATATATAGTCTCTATAATTATAGGTTCTCCTATTACTCCTCTAATATTATCATAAAAGCTATTCTTTGATTTTTTTACCCTAACATTTTCATCTATGTCACCACAAACTTCTCCATAAAAACTTACTGGTATTGACATCTCGTTTATTTCTCTTGGAAGTTTACTTTTATCCATTTCTTGATATATTTTTTTCTCACTGTCAATTATATCTC
>CAMJKC010000169.1 GCA_946406305.1 uncultured Lachnospiraceae bacterium | reverse complement strand
GTCTAAAATAAAAATGATTGATACTAACAAAATTGCATTGAAGATTGCTCCTAAGTTTATTGCAAGTAATTTTGGAAAAATAGTTACTGGAAATATAAGTTTAGATAAAAATATTATAGAAGATATAATAGTTTTAATGAGCAAAGAAATTAAAGATAATGGTTTTGAAGAAATGGAATTAGATGTGGTGTTTAAATTAAAAAAAGTAGATGATATATATAAATTAGTAAATACAAATGAATTAGTTGAAAGTATTGAGGATAGAGTGTTAAGTGGATATAAAAAAATAATAGATAGGTAATAGTAAATGGATTTTAATTGTAAAATTTTAGTTCGTGGGGCAGGAGATATTGCAACTGGAATTATTTGGTGTTTAAAAAAAGCAGGGTTTCCTGTAGTGTGCACAGAAATTGAAAAACCATCTACTATTAGGAGGACAGTAGCTTTTTCTGAAGCTGTATATGAGGGAGAAACAAAAGTAGATGGCATAGTATGTAAAAAGTTTGATGACTATGAATCAGCACTTTCAAATTCTTATAGTAATGATGTAAGTCTTATAGTAGATGAAAATTTAGACTCATTAGATGTCATAAAACCTGATGTAGTGATAGATTCAATTTTAGCAAAAAAAAATATAGGAACTAATATAGATATGGCAAAGACAGTAATTGGAGTGGGACCAGGATTTACTGCAGGAGTTGATTGTAATTATGCAATAGAAACTATGAGAGGGCATAAGCTTGCATACATATATGAAGAAGGAAGTCCTATTGAAAACACAGGAGTGCCTGGGAGTATAAATGGAATAACAAATGAGAGAGTAATACATGCAGAAAGTGATGGTGTGATTCATGTTTTGTGTAAAATTTCCGACATAGTTAAAAAAGGTGATATAATTGCAAAAATAGTTGATAATGATGGAAATGAAAAAAATGTATTAGCCAGCATAGATGGAGTGCTTAGAGGGATAATAAGAGATAGATTTGAAGTAAAAAAGAATTTGAAAATTGCAGATATTGACCCAAGAATAAATGAGTTAGAGAATTGTTTTACAATATCTGACAAAGCACGAAGTATAGGGACGGCAACACTTTTAGCTATTATTATGGGAGAAAAGAGGGGGAGGTAAACTTATGAGAAAAATATTATGTTTTTTTTCTTTATTTTTTTTGTTAGCATTATCTTTAGCTAGTTGTAAAATTTTTGATAAGAATATAGAAACAAGTATAGAAAATAACAATTTATACGATGAAGAAAAAATAGATATAGATGAAAATGTAAAAAAAATAGGAATAGTTATGCCTACACAGTATTTAGAAAGATGGAATAGTGATGGAGATTATTTGAGACGGAATTTGATGAGTAAAGGTTATAAAGTATTTTTAGAATATTCAGATAATATAATTGATAAGCAAGTAAAAAATATTATAAAATTGATAGAGGAAGGTGTAGATTTATTAATAATTGCACCAATAGATGGAGATGTGTTAATAGGACCTTTAAAAATGGCACAAGAAAAAAATATACCAGTGATATCCTATGATAGACTAATAAGAGGTAGCGATGCAGTAAGTTTTTATGTATCTTTTGATAATTATACCATAGGTCAAGTGCAAGCAGAATTTATTGTTGATTACTTAAAACTAAATGAAAACACTGAGAATAAAAAATATAATATTGAGTTTTTTTCAGGTCCTGTAGATGACAATAATTCAGAAGTCTTTTATGATGGTGCAATGTCAATACTTAAGACATATATAGATAGAGGGGTGTTGAATATTCCTTCTGGTTTAATTAAAATTGAAGATACAGAGGTGTCTGAATGGAATACAGCGATAGCAATGATAAAGATGCAGAATATTATTGATGAATTTTATAAAAATGGTAAGAACAAACTTGATATAGCATTTTGTGCAAATGATTCTATTGCACTTGGAGTATCAAAAGCTATAAATACAGATTATGAAGGTGGAAATGAAATTATAATAACTGGACAAGATGGAGATGAAGAAAATTTAAAAAATATAATAGATGGGAAGCAAACCATGACAGTATATAAACATTTGCAAAATGAGGCAAGAGTAACAGTAGATTTAGCAGATGTAATTTTGAAAGGTGATGAACCAAGTTTTGAGACAATTGTAAATGCAGGTTGGGATTTTGATTGTATATATGATAAAACAGAATATAATAATGGAGTAAAAAATGTTCCTTCTTATCTATTAGGGGTAACTTTAATAGATAAGGAAAATTTGAAAAAAGAATTAATAGATACTGGGTATTATAAAATAATAGATAACTATCCAGTATTGCAATAAAATTATGAGGTAGTTATGGAAAAAAAAATTGCTATATTTGATATGGATGGAACTTTAGTTGATTCAATGGGATATTGGCTTAATGTTGTATCGGAGTATATTGAAGAAAAAAAACATAATATAAAAGTTGAAAAGGATAAAATATTTAAAGATGATGTAGTGACTATGACAGATGTAGAACTTGCAAAATACTTAAAAAATAATTTTGGATACAATATAAGTGAAGATGAGTTAGTTCGTGGTTTTGAAAGCATAATGGAGAGGCATTATAAATATGATGTAAAATTAAAGAGTAATGTGCAAGATTATTTGGAAAAATTAAAAAATGAAAATGTAAAAATGTGTGTAGCATCAAGTACTCCTGAGCATTTGATTGAGTTATGCTTAGAGAAACTAAATATAAGAAGATATTTTGATTTTGTGTTATCTTGTGCAACAATAGGGACTGGAAAAAATGAACCAAAAATTTATAATGAGGCAAAAAATATTTTTAAAGCTGATGCAAAAGATATAGCAGTATATGAAGATTCAATAGTGGCGCTCAAAACAGCAAAAGGTGCAGGGTTTTATACTATTGGTGTTTATGATAAATACTCAAAAAATAAATGGGATGAGATAAAAACCACAGCTGAAGAAGTTATAGATTATTTTAATTAAAAATTATAATACTTGAGGTGTATTATGTATGGATACTTAAGAGTTGCTACGGTGTTTCCAGAAATTAAAATTGGAGATGTAAATTCAAACAAGAACAATATTTTAACAGAAATAGAAAAATTAAAATCTGAAAATGTGAAAATTGTTTTATTTCCAGAATTATGTATAACTTCAAATTCGTTATATGATGTATTTTTTGATGATGATATTTTATTGCAAGCTAAGGAAGCAATAATTGATATAGCTAACTTTACTGAAGATATGGATATATTGATAGTTGTGTCAATGCCTTATAAATACAAAAGTAAAATATATGATGTTAGTGTATATATAAAATCTGGTGAGATACTCGCTATAGTTCCAAGGAGATATATTAAAGATTCAAAAGTTATAAGTGATAGACAATTTAGTGATGGAAAAGGGATTGATGATTTAATAGACATAGACAATGAAAAATATAAAAATATAATTTTTTCTGATAGAGTAGTATTAAATTTAAAGGACTTTGGATTTACCAGTTTGTCAGTTAATTTTGACGAAGAATTAGATAATTATTTAAAAACAAATATTGTTTTAAACCCTTCTTCTATGAGTGAAAATATACATATTGAAAATGATATTTTGATGTTAAAGGTATTTAGCATAAATGAAAAATGTGCAGTTATAAATTCTTCCCCAAGCTATACAGAATCATCATCAAGGTTTATATTTTTTTCAAGGTCATATATATACGAATGTGGAGAATTGATAAATAAAAATGACAATTTATCAAAAAACA
>CAMJKC010000168.1 GCA_946406305.1 uncultured Lachnospiraceae bacterium | reverse complement strand
CAGTGCTCACCCGTACGGTATGAAGAAGCAAAAGTGTTCGCAGTGCTCACCCGTACGGTATGAAGAAGCAAAAGTGTTCGCAGTGCTCACCCGTACGGTATGAAGAAGCAAAAGTGTTCGCAGTGCTCACCCGTATGGTATGAAGAAGCAAAAGTGTTCGCAGTGCTCACCCGTACGATATGGAGAAATAAAAGGGTTCGCAGTGCTCACCCGTACGGTATGAAGAAGCAAAAGTGTTCGCAGTGCTCACCCGTACGGTATGAAGAAGCAAAAGTGTTCGCAGTGCTTACCCGTACGGTATGGAGAAATAAAAGGGTTTGTAGTGCTCACTCGTATGGTATGAAGAAGCAAAAGTGTTCGCAGTGCTCACCCGTACGGTATGAAGAAGTAAAAGGGTTCGCAGTGCTCACCCGTATGGGGTTATTAAATAAATATATTTTTGGGAGAAATTATGGCAAAGTTATATTATTATTATGGGCAGATGGGTTCAAGTAAGACAGCAAATGCTCTTATGACACATTTTAATTATGAAGAGGTAGGACAAAAGGCTTTACTTGTAAAACCTCTTATTGATACGAGGTTTGGCGAAAATGTAGTTAAATCAAGAATAGGATTGTCAAAAGAATCAATACCGATAGAAGAATTAGTAACAATGAAAGAAGATGAGATAAAAAAATATAACTGTATTATAGTAGATGAGGTTCAATTTGCTACAAAAGAGCAAGTTGATTTTTTATCTGATATTGTAGATTTTATGGATGTCCCGGTTGTTTGCTATGGGCTTAGAACTGATTTTAGAAACGAGTTATTTGAAGGAAGTAAAAGGCTTATAGCTATAGCAGATGAAATAAAAGAAATAAAGACAGTTTGTTGGTGTGGTAAAAAAGCAACTACTGTTGCGAGATACAATGAGAATGGTATAGTTAGAGAAGGGGAACAAGTAGTTCTTGGGGATAATGATAAGTATGTATCACTTTGTAGAAAACACCATAAAGAAGGGAAAATTAGGAGATAAATAGTAGTTTTACTTGAACTAAGAAATTTTGATTATTTATTTTTAAATTTATGTGTGCTATAATTAGTAAAGTGTATAAAATTATTATAGGGAGAGTTGCATATGGAAAATGAAAATGAATCAGTTGCTGTTCAAAGTGTTGAAATGCAACATCCAGATTATCAAAAAGAAATAGTTGATATAATAAAAAGTAATAATTCTCCTAAAGTCATAAGAGAGAAACTGTCGGAGTATCACGAGAGCGATATAGCAAAAACACTTGACCTTCTTGATAAAGATGAGAGAATAAAGTTATATCACATACTTGGAGTTGACATATTGTCAAATGTGCTTGAATATTCTGATGACATAGGAAAGTATTTTGGAGAAGTAAGCACAAAAGGTAAAATAGGAATATTACAATCACTCTCACCAGATATTGCGGCAGAGTATTTAGATACATTAGATGAAGAACAGAGCAAAATATTGATTGACTTGATGGATGATGAGTCAAAAAAGGATATTGAACTTATAAATTCTTTTGATGATGAGCAAATTGGTAGCAAGATGAGTACTGATTTTATAGTAGTAGATGAAGAAGTCAGTATAAAAAAAGCAATGAAAGAAGTTGTAAGGCAAGCAGCAGATATAGACAACATAATGACAATATATGTAAAAGATGAGAATGGAACTTTCAGTGGTGCGATTGACTTAAAAGACTTGATAAGGGCAAGGGAAGGTGACAAGATAGATGACCTCATAATATCGGCTTATCCATATGTATATGCAGAAGAGAGAATAGAAGATTGTATAGAAAGACTTAAACAATACCAAGAAGACTCTATACCAGTTCTTGACAATAATAATAAGATTATAGGTGTCATTACATCAAGCAGTTTAGTAGAAGTTGTAAATGAGGAGTTTAGTGAAGACTATGCAAAACTTGCAGGTCTTACAGATGAAGAAGATTTACACGAACCCTTAAAGGAAAGCATAAAAAAGAGATTACCTTGGCTCATAGTGCTTTTGGGACTTGGTATAGTAGTATCTTCTGTTGTAGGTATATTTGAAGGTGTTGTAGCACAGGTAGCTATACTTATTTCTTTTCAATCTTTGATACTTGATATGGCAGGTAATGTAGGGACACAGAGCCTTGCAGTTACTATAAGGGTTTTGATGGATGAAAATTTAACAGGAAAAGAAAAATTCAAGTTTGTAATAAAAGAAGCGAAAGTTGGTTTTGTAAACGGTCTTATACTTGGAATTATGTCTTTTATGTTTATAGGAGTATTTTTGATAGTTTCAAAACACATTCCTGTTCACAATGCATTTCTAATATCAATTTGCATAGGATTTGCTCTTGTGTTGTCTATGACACTTGCAAGTGTAGCAGGAACACTTATACCTATATTTTTTAAGAAATTAAAAATGGACCCTGCAGTAGTATCTGGTCCACTAATAACTACTATAAATGACTTATTTGCAGTAGTGACTTATTATGGAATGGCAAGTATTTTATTAATTCAAGTTTTTAAATTATATTAATTGGAGTTATATTATGAAAATTTTGAGAACAATATTAAGTTTTATTTTAATTGCATTACTTGTATTTTTATATGCATGTAATGGAAATAAAAATTCTAATGAGAATACTTCTAATACCAATGTTTTTTTTGAAAATAAGAAAGATGAAAAAAGTTTTGAATCTATATCTCAAAATAGTAAAAATGAGACTCTTGTAGTTTTTTTCAGCGAGACAGGTATTACAGAGAAGTATGCAACAGTTATGAGTGATTACATAATATCAGACTTATGTAAAATCACTATGGAGAATCCTTATTCTGAAAATGATTTAAAAGAGGGTGAAGATAAAAGAACATATCTTGAACAACAAAAAGGAGACTTGAGACCAGAAATAAAAGGCATTCCATCTAATATAGATAAATATAAATATATTTTTATAGGCTATCCTATATGGTATAAAAAGGCTCCAAGAGCGATACTTACATTTTTAAATAAATATAATTTTAAAAATAAAACAATTATACCATTTTGCACATCAAGTAGTGATGACATAGATATAACTATAGATGAATTAAAGGAAAATGCAGAAGGAGATCCAGTGTGGCTTACTGGAAAGAGATTTGCAAGTAGAGACTTACTTGACGATGCAATAGCATTTGTAGATAGTTTAAATTTAGATTTTCTTTATGATGATATATATTTAGAAGATGAAGGTTTTTATGATGAAACTGAAACTTATATGGATGAGCCAGAAGAATAATAAAATAAACATTAAAATATTTAGTGATAAATATTTTAAAATATATTTTTGAAAAGGAGAATATTATGTTAAGCGCAAGAAATCAAATTAAGGGAAAAGTTGTAGAAGTTAAAAAAGGTGCAGTCAATGGACTAGTAAAAATTGATGCAAATGGAGATATGATAACAGCAAATATTTCTATTAATTCAATTGAACAATTAGGACTTGCAGAAGGAAAAGAAGCTTGTGCAATTGTAAAGGCTACAGAAGTAATGGTTGCAAGTGAGCATTTGAAACTCAGTGCAAGAAATCAAATTGATGGTGTTGTGAAAGAAGTTAAAAAAGGAGCAGTAAATGGTATTGTAAAAATTGACTCTAAGGCAGGAAATAAATTTACTTCAACAATATCAATTGACTCTATCAATGAATTGAATTTGTCTGAGGGAGCAAATGTTGTAGTAATAATTAAAGCTACATCTGTAATGGTTCAAGTATAATTAAAAAGAAAAAATAAAAAAATAAGA
>CAMJKC010000167.1 GCA_946406305.1 uncultured Lachnospiraceae bacterium | reverse complement strand
CAGTTCCTGGACCTTTTACAAATACATCAACAGTTTTTAAACCATGAATCAAAGCCGACTTTGTGGCAGTTTCTGCCGCTAATTGTGCAGCATACGGAGTAGATTTCTTTGAACCTTTAAATCCAAGACCACCAGCACTAGCCCAAGATAACGCATTTCCATGACTATCTGTTAGAGTAACAATAGTATTGTTAAATGAAGCTTGTATATGTGCTTGTCCATGTTCAACGTTTTTTCTAGCATGCCTCTTTGTAGTTTTTTTAGAAGCACTTGTTTGCGATTTTGTTGCCATTTAAACTAACCTACTTTCTTAATAATATTTCTTCTAAATATATAGAAGATTGATTACAAATAATATATGTTAAAAATATTAATTGTCAAAAATTATTTTGTTTCTTTCTTTTTATTTGCTACAGTTTTTCTTGGTCCTTTACATGTTCTTGCATTTGTTTTAGTCTTTTGACCTCTACATGGTAAACCTTTTCTGTGACGAACACCTCTGTAACAACCTACTTCTTTTAATCTTTTAATATCAAGAGCTATATCTCTTCTAAGATCACCTTCAACTACAACATTATTAGCAATGTAATCTGCTATTTTTTTAACTTCATCATCAGTTAAATCTTTTACTCTTGTATCTGGATTAACATTTGTAGAAGATAAAATTTCATGTGACTTTGGTACTCCTATACCATAAATATAAGTTAATCCTATTTCAACTCTTTTTTGATTTGGTAAATCAACACCTGCTATACGTGCCATAATATCCTCCTATTAACCTTGTCTCTGTTTATGTTTTGGATTTTCACAGATTACTCTGATAGATCCTTTTCTTTTAATGATTTTACATTTTTCACATATTGGTTTTACTGATGACCTTACTTTCATAATAACTCCTTTTTTAAAATAAAATTATATTTTAACAAATTTTTTCAATTTTGTAAACTATTTATCTCTCCAAATTATTCGACCTTTTGACAAGTCATAAGGCGACAATTCCATATTGACTTTATCTCCAGGCAATATTTTTATATAGTTCATTCTTAATTTCCCTGAAATATGTGCCAATACTTTATGTCCATTTTCTAACTCTACACTAAACATTGCATTTGGCAATTTCTCTAAAACAACACCAGTTATTTCAATTACATCTGACTTTGACATATAACTCCTTTATATTGATAAAATTTCATATCCCTCATCTGTTATTAAGACTGTATTCTCATAATGTGCTGATGGTTTGCCATCAATTGTTGTTACAGTCCACCCATCATCTTCATCTATTAAGACATCTTTACTGCCAAGATTAATCATAGGCTCTATTGCTAAAGTCATATTCTTTACTAACTTAGCACCTCTTATTTTTTCTGTATAGTTTGGGACCTTTGGGTCTTCATGCAAATCTCTGCCTATTCCATGACCAGTGAATTCGTCTACTATTCCATAATTAAACTTTTTAATGTATTCTTCAATATTTCTACTAATATCGTTTATATGATTACCAGGCTTGCAAGCTTTTACACCTTCAAAAAATGCTTGTTTTGTTCTATCTATTAAATCTTTTACTTCTTCACTTACACTTCCTACAATATGTGTCCTTGCTGCATCTGAATGAAAACCTTTATAATAAACACCAGCATCAATTTTTACTATATCACCATTTTTTATATATCTTTCTCTACTCGGTATGCCATGTATAACTTCATTATTTATTGATATACAAAAATTTGCTGGAAAATCATATAATCTATAAAATGATGGATATGCATTGTGTTTCTTAATTATCTTTAAACCATATTGGTCAATTTCATAAGTTGTTATACCTTCTTTTATAAATTCACCAATTGAATTATGAACTAATGACAATATTTTTCCTGCATCTCTCATTATATCAATTTCTTTGTCAGACTTAATATTTATCATCTTAAACCTGTTATATCTTCAACTTGTTTTACTACATCTTCAATTTTTGCTAAGCCATCTACAGATTTTAATAAGTTGTCTTTTTTATAATAATCAATAAGTGGTTTTGTCTGTTCATTGTAAACATTTATTCTGTCTAAAATTACTTCTTCGCTATCATCTTTTCTTTGTATTATCTTGCCTCCACAGGTATCACATACACCATCAACTTTTGGTCTCAATGTCTCTATATGATATGGCGTTCCACATTTTTCACAAACCCTACGGCCACTAAGCCTTTTTATAATTTTATCTACATCTCCATCAACAAGTATTACAACATCAATTTTTTTATTATTAGCACTTAATGCTTTTTTTAAACCATCGGCTTGTATTATATTCCTTGGAAAGCCATCAAGAATAAACCCGTCTTTACAATCTTCTCTTTTTAATCTATCTACAACAATATTTATAGTTACATCATCTGGCACTAATTTACCTGTGTCTATATAACTTTTTGCAAGTTTTCCTAATTCAGTATTATTCTTTATATTTTCTCTAAATATATCACCTGTTGAAATGTGTGGTAAGTTGTATTTTTCATGAAGTTCTTTTGAAATTGTTCCTTTTCCTGCTCCTGGAACCCCAAGCATTATAATATTCATCTATAATCCCTCTAATCTAATAAAAATCCTTTATAATTTCTTACTATCAATTGAGATTCTAATTGTTTTAAAGTTTCAATTGTCACTCCTACAACAATTAAAAGTGATGTTCCAGCAAATGAAATCCTATTGATATTAAATACACCAGAAATAGCTATAGGTATTATGGCAACAATTGTAAGACCGAGCGCACCTATTAAAATTATTTTATTCAACAATCTTTTTAAATACTCTACTGTCTCACTACCTGGTCTTATACCAGGAATAAATCCACCTTGCTTTTTTATATTATTTGCAACTTCATTTGGGTTAAAAGTAATTGAAGTATAAAAGTATGCAAAAAATACAACTAAGAAAACATATAACAAAAGTCCAACATTATATATTATAGGATATCCTGGATTTACCCAAGTGCCAGAATTTAAAAATTGTAATGCTGCTCCTATAGGAGAATTCATCTTATCTAAAAATTGTAAAACAATTATTGGAAGAGACATAATTGATGAAGCGAATATTACAGGAATAACTCCAGCAGTATTAACTTTCAATGGTATATTCGTATTGCTACCTGCAAAATTTCTTCTTCCAGACATATGGCTTGCATATTTAACTGGTATTTCTCTTCTTGCATCTTCAAGTATAACAGATAAAGCTACTAATAAAAACATAACTAAAATTATAATCAAAGCATACATAACCATAATTGCTGGTCTTTTACCTGCTATAAACCTTTCGTTTAAAACACTAAAATCAGATGGAAGTGAAGATACAATATTAAATAAAAGTATAACTGAAATTCCATTACCGATTCCACTTTCTGTTATTCTTTCACCTGCCCACATTAAAACTGCAGAACCAGCTGTCATTGCAAAAATACATACTATTACAGATATTGCATTAAACTCTTTTAAAAATCCTTGATTTCCAAAACCTATTGCCATAGCTGTTGATTCAAGAAGAGCAAGACCTACCGTGACATATCTTGTGTATTCTGCAATTTTTCTTCTACCCTCCTCTCCTTCTTTTTGTAATTCTTCAAGTGGAGGTATAGCAATAGTCAATAACTCCATGATGATTGAAGAAGTGATATATGGAGTTATAGATAAAGCAAAAACAGACATTTGTTCAAATGAACCACCTGTCATATTTGAAAGCCAACCAAAGGCATCTCTTGCTTCAAACCTATCAAAAATATTACTAAAAAAATCTGTAGATACACCAGGCACTGGCACATTA
>CAMJKC010000166.1 GCA_946406305.1 uncultured Lachnospiraceae bacterium | reverse complement strand
GTGCAGGACATTTTTTAACAGAATATGGAGAACAAATTGCAAATATTTTAAAAATCAATGTGAGTAGTATTCAATTAAATGATATTAAAATATTAAGAAAATCAATAGACACAAGAAATAAAAAAAATATACTCTATGTTTATAATGTAGCAGTGGATTTAAAAAATGACGATTATGAGAAAACAATAGTAAAAAAGCTAAATAATAAAAATATAGTTTTATATCTCAATCATGAATTTAATCCAATAATTAGTAAATTAAAAAATAATAATAGTGTTATCGTTGTAGGCTCTGGTCCAGCAGGGCTTTTTGCTTCATATATACTTGTTCTAAATGGATATAAGCCTATTGTCATTGAGCAAGGAGAAAAAGTTGAAAATAGAATTAATACAGTAAGAGATTTTTCTTTAAATAATATTTTAAATGTCAACTCAAATGTTTCTTTTGGAGAAGGAGGAGCAGGAACTTTTTCTGATGGAAAACTATATACGAGAACTGATTCTAAAGATTGTTTAAACAAATTCATACTAAAGACATTTATAAAATTTGGGGCGGATGAAAAAATATCATACGATTATTCACCACATATAGGAACAGATATTTTGTCAAAAATAGTTATTAATCTGCGAAATGAAATTATAAAACTCGGTGGAGAATTTATATATAATTATAAATGGAAAGTAAATGATAGCGAATATGGAATAAATTCAAACAAAAAAATTATTCTTGCAATAGGAAATAGTTCAAGAGATACTTTTATTGATTTATATAATAATGGATTTAATATAATACCAAAAGATTTTGCTATGGGATATAGAGTTATTCATAAAGTTGATTTAATCAATAAAGGAATATATGGAGAAAATTATATAGAGGTTGCAAAAAAAATTGGAAATGCAAATTATCACTTAAAATATCACAGTGATAAGTATAACAAAGCATTATATAGTTTTTGTATGTGTCCTGGAGGTTTTGTTATTAATTCATCTAATTCAGATAAATTTTTATCAATTAATGGAATGAGCTATAATAAAAGAGATAATATGTATTCTAATTCAGCTATAGTAATCAATATAAGTAAGGATGATTTTTTAATAAATGATAATCCATTAAGTGGTGTATTGTTACAGGAAAAGATTGAAAGTATTTCATATAAGATTGGGCAAGGGAATATACCATATTGCAAATTTGAAGATTTTTTAAATAAAAATAACACTTTAGGTTGTGTTGAAAATACTGAAAAAATGTTTTATAATAAAAGTAAATATAGTAAAGAAGTTGTTAAAATATTTGATAATGTGTTTAAATTTTTTGATTTTAGTAAATTATTTATAGAAGCAATGAATTATTTTAATACAGTAATTGATGGATTTTCTGATAACGATACAATTGTTGCTGCTGTTGAAAGTAGAACATCTTCACCAATTAAAATTGAAAGAAATAAGAATTGTGAATGTAACATAAGAAATGTATATCCATCAGGAGAAGGATTAGGACATGGTGGTGGAATAATGTCATCAGCCATAGATGGTATAAAAGTTGCACTAAATATAATAAAAGATATAGAGGGATGAATTTATGGATAATATTGATAATAATTTAAATAGTGAGATACATCTTTTAAATAATAATATTGATAGGTTAAACTACCTTTATTTTCAATCAAAAAAAATAGGTGGTCTTAACCAAGAGGAATTAGAAGAACAAGGACTTTTAAGGGAAAGGTTTTTGAAATTAGTAAAAAAGAATATTAGATATTGATTTTTTAAAATTATATGGTATAATATATGTGTTATAAGGAGCAGTGATGCTCCTTAAATTTTTGAGTTTTCAAGGAGTGAAAAATGAGTAATGGTCTAAAAGAAGCATTAGATTTGTTGGTAAAAGAAAAAAATATTAATAGAGATATAATGCTTGAAGAAATTAGAAATTCATTAGAAAATGCTTGTAGGAGTTATTATCATAAAAAGTTTAATAATAAGATTCCAGTTGATATAAAAGTTGTTATAGATAAAAAAACTTGTGAATATAATGTTTTTTTAGGCAAAGAAGTTATTCCTGATGATGAAGAAATTGTAAGTGAATTAACAGAAGTTCACTATAGTTTTGCGAAAGAGTATGATGAAAATTGTGAAATAGGCGATATAGTTTATGTTATTGCACCAAATATTGATTTTGGACATATTATTACTCAAAATGCAAAAGGTGTAATAATACAAAAATTAAGAGATCAAGAAAAAAATTCATTATATATTGAATTTAAAAATCTTGAAGGAACAGTTATAAATGGAACAATTAGTAGAGTTACAAGAGATGGATATAATGTCAATTTAGGAAGTGTTGATGGTTTTTTACCTATGCAGTTAAAAATGAAAAATGAAAATTTTGTGCAAGGAGAAAACATAAAAGCATACATAGAAGAAGTTCAAGATAGTGCAAAAGGGCCTAAGGTTAAATTATCTCGTGTGTCTCCTGAATTTGTTGGAGAGTTATTTAAACAAAATGTTGCAGAAATTAGAGAAGGTGTAGTAGAAATAAAATCTATTGCAAGAGAGGCTGGAGCAAGAAGTAAAATAGCAGTAAAATCCAACGACCCAAACATTGACCCTGTAGGTTCATGTTTAGGTGTTAACAGTATAAGAATAAATGCTGTTATAGATGTTTTAAAGGGAGAAAAAATTGATGTTATTAACTGGGATGAAGATGTAAGTAACTATATTGAAAATGCTCTTTCTCCTGCTAAAACTGTTGCTATAGTTGCTGATGAAGATACTAAACAAGCTTTAGTTATTGTTCCGGATAATCAACTTTCATTGGCAATTGGTAAAGAAGGGCAAAATGCAAGATTGGCAGCTAGATTAACAGATTTTAAAATTGACATAAAATCTGAAAGTCAAGCTGTTGCTGCTGGAATATATGATGACCTTGGCTTTGAATATGATAGGAATTTATATCAAAATATTGAGCCAGAAAATGAAAATGATACAAATAGTGAAGAGAATAGTAATGCAAATAAAAATGAAGACTAAATTATTGGTTGTATTTTAGGAGTGTTTAAATGAATATTAAAGAAAAATTATTATCCCTTGGAATAGATGTTGATAATGATAAAGAGAGTGTAAATAAGGCAAAAAAGGCACTTAAAGATAATGGTTTCAAAGCGGATAGGATAGTAGCGAAAATTTCAGATGATGGCGAAAAGGTTTTAGAGAATCTTTTTTCTGGTTTAGTTGGAAAAGAAATAAAAGTTAAAGTTGCTCCTCCAGCTACTATTAAGAAAACTGACGACATTCCTGAAAAACAAAAAAAATCGAATAAAAATATAAAACCTGTTACTCAAGTGGCTCAGAAAGAAGAAAATGAAAAAGCAAATCCAACAGATGAAAAAGTTCCTTTTTGGAAAAATAATAAACAAATAAATATAAAAACAAAATTAGTAAATAAAAATTTTATAAAGAATGAGTCTCCAAATGGAAGGCCACTTCCACCAGATACAGTTAAAGAGTTAAAGAATAAATCTAATAATGAACAAAACACAACTAATACAAATATTCAAAGTAATAGGCAAAAAAATAACTTAAATGAGAAAAGAGATAATTTAAAAAAGAGTCAAAATTTTAATAATGGCAATACAAATAATAATTTAAGAAATAATAATGATAAAAAACAAAATAAAGGTAAAATTATCCCACCATACAAAGAAAATAAACATGCAAAAGTTTCATTAAATACAGGAAATGCTAATATTGTTACTGGAACAAATACAAAATTTGAAGGTAGAAAAAGAGATAAAGCAAAATACAATAAGGATACAGAAAATAAAAAGAAATCAAATTCAACTCCTCTTAAGAGCAAAGAAGATAAGCATAAAAACA
>CAMJKC010000165.1 GCA_946406305.1 uncultured Lachnospiraceae bacterium | reverse complement strand
AAACAAAAGAAGTCATCTCCTAGAGGATGTCTACACCTATAACGATTTTTCCCACGCTTGCAGATTTCCTTGATTTTCCACAATGGGTCTATCGGCTTAACTGGCTTATCTGACACTACCGCCTTATTAGTCTTTCTCCAAAATCTGCCAGAACCAGTCCCCTTCTTTTGATAATACCTCTTGTCAACAATGTTACCCTTTTCCTTATCACCTATGATGAAAGATTGCCTGAATGACATATAATAGTTCTTGAGCTTATCCTTGATATCTTTATTAACGACACGCTCTACTGTTGGTCTTTTCATACCTCTACTACAAGAGTATAATGGCATACCTGTCGGATAATACTTTAGTCTTTCACCTTTAATAAATTTTTTGTTCACTCCACAAACATTCTTTGTAACGATATTTTCATTGGATACACCATCTTTTGACTTTTCAAGCTGTTCTCTCTCATAGTCCGAAAGTATATCAATGCTTATATCAGCAGAATCATCACTGTTATCATCATCTACATATTCAACATCAGACAGATATGCTCGGAAATACAGAACAAGTGTATCTGCGTCATAGACTTTATGAGTATCTGTCATTCCATAGCCCCACAAATCAGCGATATCTTGATTACTTATAAAAGGAGCTTTCGAATCAACTATCAGAAGCAGGTGAATATGCCATGCGTTACCATGATTCTCACCTTGAGGTTCAGCAACTGCGATAAACTTAAACTCTGTCTTTGACTCTGACATCTTTTGTTTTCTCAGATAACTGCGGAGCTTACGAAGAAAAGCTTTATTGTCTTTGAATACTCTCTTACAATCTGTCATTTCTTCTTTGTATGTCAAGGTAATCCACTTACAGTTATTAGGATTTGTTGCATTGCAACGAATCAAATCCATAAGAGAATTTATACTTTTTCTAACACTTTTGGGTGACTGAAAACGATTTTCTGAATGTCGACGTTTTTTCACCTCTCCAGTCGATAAATCCACGAACTCATCCTTTGATAGATTTTTAATAGGACACTTCCTGTTTTTACCAGCAGTAAAAGTAACCTGTGCAGTGTTACCTGCTAACTTAAGCGATACTTCGGCATTCTGAGCGATATAAAGCTGAGTCGAGTTAATAGAATGAATTTTGGTCATAAGCAAAACACTCCTAACAAAACAATTTTGTTAAGAGTGCTCTCATATCAGCTTAATGGAACTAAACTGAAGATTCATTATTCAGTTTTACTTAAGTATTCCCAACTGGGGCTAAAAACGATATTTCTTGCTCGTTACTACCGCAACTCGCTACCCTCACCCTCATAAAATTACTCTGCTTCGCAGAGAGTTATTTCGGGTTCGGGATGGTGGTTGGATTCACTTTGGTTGGTTTTGATGGGGAGGGGATTGTGGTGCTAAGGTATTGACAGTTATTTAAACTATTCTACTGCAATTTCTCGAAATGACATTCCAGTACACTCATTTAGCTCAATAGCTTTCTTAAAAGTTTCGGATACAAAAATCGGAATCTGTTGCCAATTATCAAGTTTAAATATATCTGCTCCTTCTGTTTTTTTCTCAAATATTCCATATTTGCTTACAGTATATATAGTTCCTTTGCCCTCAATATATGTTTCGAAGTAATCCGATTTATTTAGGCATAAAGCATCTACTACTTTAACTATATTTGCAATATAATATTTTTTTTCAACAGCAATCCCTTCATTATCAAATATTATAATATCGATAAATTGTATTTCAGAGTTTAATTCTTGTAAAATTTGTTTTAGATTTTCAGAAACTATAAACCATCCTTCATCATTTGCCAAATAGTCTGTCCAGATATTACCTTCCTCTTCATTAAAACATAATTCTATTCTTTCATTCTCATTATGATAATATTCTCCATCTTTAAAAGTATATGATTCAAATCTTTCACGATTTTTGCAATGAAGAATTATATCCTTTTCTCTTTCCATGTCCATAGATAATTTGTAGTACTTCATTAATGTTCTCCATTTCTCCAATAGTCTTTGTATAGCATATCCGGATTATCAGTTATATTTATTTTCATTTTTTCATAGAGTTTTAAAAATACATTTTTATCACCTTGGGCTATGTTATCAAACTGCTTCATACTTTCTAAAACATATTCGTGATATTCATTAGGATGTCGACCTTGATGTGGCATATATTTCTTATTCCAAGCATCATCTAAATCCAATCCATACTTATTTGCTATCTCTTCAAACTGTGGTGTATATGTCTTATTCTTATTTGTAGCAAAATGATGTAATTGTTCTGGCTTGGTACCACTTCCACCCCTGACAGAGAGTCTTTCACTTATGGTTATACAAGTATCCGCTTCTTGCCTATCATAACCACTGCTTGCCGATACCCCTGTTGAAACCCCCAGTACCAGAAGCAGACTGACAACCATCATCAGCAGACACTTCAATATTCTTTTATTCTTGATGACATCCACCTCCAGTCTCTGTAATACTTTCAGCTTCTGTCATTCTACCATAGCTATTTAGATACCGCTATACTTCTACGACAAATACTTCAAAAAGTTTAACTAACCTCTTTTTCCTAAGATGCTTCTTTCGTTACATCACAGGAATCTGATACCTCATCTTCCTTACTTTCAAGAACTTCTGGCATTACATAAGATGTCTTGTTCTTAAGCATGGAATATATGACCTTAACCAGCTTCCTCGATATACATATCAAAGCCTGCTTCGGATTCTTGCCTTCCAACAGCTTCTGTTCATAATAAGCTCTGAAATATGGATTCCTTGGCTTACCACTTGGAGAAATCTGAACCTGCTGTACAGCCAGATAATAAATGGTAGCTTGAAGTCTGCGATTACCTTGCTTTGTGGCGTAGTCCTTATTCTTACCAGCAGAACCATATGGCATCGGTGCGATACCTGCATACTGGGCTAACTTCTCTGAACTCTTGAACCTTCTTATATCTCCAATCTCTGCAATAAGCTTCATGGACATGATTATCTTCATACCTGGCATGGTTGCAAGTGTAAGACCAAGCTCCTTATACAGTCTTTCCAGTTCTACATCTATCTCTGTAAGAATCTTATCCGAATGCTGTATATCAGATATAATGCCCCTTGTGACTATGTCTCTTGAATCCTGATATTCGCATAGCTTTGATGTATCTGCTGATACTATATCATAGATATTCTGACATACTTTAGTTGAACACTTATTATGACTTACTGGTAATAATTCTTCTCTGATATCATCTGCCGATACTCCAACCAGATATTTCCGAGATGGATATGTCTCAAAGAAATGAAGTGCTGTCGGTCTTGATATATCTTGAAAGAACTCTTTGTAATAAGGGAATGCTCTGTGCAACTGTTCATGTAACTGATTAACCAGTCGCACTCTCTGGTTCATAATCGTATCTCTACGATGTACTAACTGCTGAATCGACCAATACTCATCAAGTGGACAGGCATCTGGCAGTTTGTTGAATTCATGGATTCCTGCCATTGCAATAGCTCTCGCATCATCTTCATCCGACTTGCGATACATAGCTCTGTGCTTTGCTTGGCGATTAGATAATGCAGGATTGACATCCTTAACAACATAGCCTTTATCAATAAGCCATACAGCCAACGCTCTACCATATCCATACGCATTCTCAAGACAATAAAAGGCTTCAACCTCTACCCCTTGTGACAGCTTCATCTTCTGAATACATTTCCTCACTTTGCGTTCCAGCTTTGTAAAATCAGATGGAACATTTTCAAATGTGATATTTCCTAACTCTTTACCACAGCTATCTAATATCATAGCTGTATGAGTGAGCTTATGCAGGTCAATACCTACAAAAATATAATCTTGTAATCTCATAATAAAAGAAACCTCCTTAACGAAAAACTGAAAGCCTCA
>CAMJKC010000164.1 GCA_946406305.1 uncultured Lachnospiraceae bacterium | reverse complement strand
CAAATATAGACAAATTAGCTAAAAAAGGATATGGTGGATTTACAAACAATGTTCCTGAACAATACACTCCGGGCTCTGATGTTGCAAATATGAGTATTTTCGGATATAATCCTGCTGATTTTTACACTGGTCGAGGACCTCTTGAGGCAGGTAGTGTCGGAATTGATACAAAGCCAACAGATATTATTTTTAGATGTAATACAATTACAGAAAAGAATGACCTGATGGAAGACTTTAATGCAGGACACATCACATCTGAAGAAGCAGGTATCTTAATGGATGCCTTGAATGATTATTTTACAGAAAAATATGATGGTTTTAATGGTAAATTCTATGCAGGTATAAGTTACAGGCATTTATTTGTATATTCCTGTGACAATGAAGATGATGCTGATATTTTATCAAATCTTGATACTGTTCCTCCACATGATATTTCAGGTGAAAATCTAACTAAATACACAACCTGGGATGATGATTTAGCAGTTAAAATTAGAAATATTATGTATGAAGCACAACATATCCTAAAAGACCATGATGTTAATAAGAAAAGGATTGCAGAAGGCAAAAACCCTGCAAATATGGTCTGGTTATGGGGACAAGGTCCAACACCAAAATTACCGGATTTTAAAGAAAATTATGGATTAACTGGTGCTGTAATAACTGGTGTTGATTTACTTAAAGGAATTGGAGTATTTGCTAATTTGGATGTAATTGATGTACCTGGTGCTACAGGATTTTTTGATACGGATTATAAGGCAAAAGGGGAATATGGAATTGAAGCACTAAAAACACATGATGTTTTATTTATTCACATTGAAGCACCTGATGAAGCAGGTCATGCTCAATTAATTGATGAAAAGATAAAAGCAATTGAGAGAATTGATGAATTTATTGTTGGACCGATCATTGACAGTTTGGAAAACCAAGAATTTAAGGCAGCAATATTGCCGGATCATCCAACACCGATATCCATTGGAACTCATACCCGTGATGATGTGCCTCTTGTTGTTTATTCTTCTGGTAAAACTGGTGATGAATGTACATCATTTGATGAAGAAGGCGTTAAATCAGGCTCTATTGAAAAACAGGAAGGTTATAAATTATTATCTCGAATGATAAATGAATTTTAATGGTGGTTATATGAAAGTATTACTGGTAAATGGAAGTCCCCATAAAGAGGGTTGTACCTACACAGCATTATCTGAAATATCTAAAACATTAAATGAAAATGATATTGAAACAGAAATATTTTGGATAGGTACTAAAGCAATTGGTGGATGTATTGCATGTGGTAGATGTAGAAAAATCGGAAAATGTACTTTTGATGATGTTGTAAATGAATTTGCAGCTAAATCTAGTGAAGCAGATGGATTTGTATTCGGATCTCCAGTATATTATGCTGCTGCAAGTGGTCAGATTACATCATTTTTAGATAGGTTATTTTATTCAAATGGAGAATTGTTTACTCGCAAACCTGGTGCTGTAATATGTTCTGCAAGAAGGGGTGGAACTACTGCAACTTATGATCAGTTAAATAAGTATTTAGGAATTACACAGATGCCAATTATTTCTTCTACTTATTGGAATATGGTTCATGGAAATACTCCTGAAGAAGTATTGCAAGATGAAGAGGGATTATGTACCATGAGACAGCTCGGACATAATATGGCATTCTTCTTGAAATGTATTGAAGTTGGTAAAAAAGAAGGTTTAGCACCAACGGATATTCCTAAGGTAAAAACTAATTATATAAGGTGAAAATGAATATATTTAAAACACCGAGAGGTTATTTGTTTTCAAACAAAGCATTGCTCTATCTGTTCATTCCATTGTTTATAGAGCAATCTTTGGAATTTTTTGTGGGACTGGCTGATTCTATAATGGTTGCATCTTTGGGAGAATCTGCAATTTCAGGGGTGTCCCTTGTTGATTTTTTAATGCAATTATTGATTTTTTCTTTTTCAGCTCTTGCAACTGGTGGAGCAGTGATTGCTGGTCAATATTTGGGAGATAAAAAGATTCATAAAGCAAGAGAAGCTTCAAATCAGTTAATATGGTTTGCAGCGATTTCATCAATAATTTTCATGTTTTTTGTTCTTTTTGCAAGACATTTTATTATATCTATATTATTCGGTCAAATTGAATCTGATGTGTGGGATACGGCAAATGTTTACTTATTTATTGTAGCTCTTTCAATACCTTTTATTGCGGTTTATAATTCAGGTGCTGCTATTTTTAGAACAACAAATAATGCTTTTTTGCCTATGCAAGTCATGTTCATATGTGATATTTTAAATATTGTAGGTAATGCCTTTTGCATTTATTATCTTGGTTGGGGTGTTGAAGGAGTAGCTATTCCAACAGTATTAGCAAGATTTTTAGCAGTAATTGTAGTATTATATTTTATTCTGAAGGATAATTATATATTGCATATTAAAAAAACTTTAAAACATAAATTTAATTGGTTACTTTTAAAAAATGTTTTAAATGTAGGTATTCCGTATGGTATAGAGAACGGTTTGTTTCAATTGGGTCGTATTTTGGTATTAAGTTTGGTTTCAACCTTTGGAACAATGGCTATAGCTGCAAACTCAGTAGGTTATACAATTGGAATATTTTCAGTTTTACCTGGTTTTGCAATTAATTTAGGACTTACTGCGGTAATTTCAAGATGTGTAGGTGCAAATGATTATGAACAGGCAAGGTATTATAATAAAAAATGTCTTATAATTGTTTTTATTTCACATATTATAATTAATATTATTATTTTTGCATTGTTGCCATTTTTATTGGATATTTATGGATTATCTGCTAAAACTGCTCAAATGACAACTGAAATGGTTGTATGGCATGGTATTTTTGCAATTATAATTTGGCCTATTGCATTTACACTTCCTGCGACATTTAGAGGAGCAGGTGATTCAAAATCTGTAATGTATATAAGTTTAGCAGTAATGTTTACATGTAGAATTGCATTGTCTTATGTTATAGCGGATTGGTTAGGTATCGGTGTATTTGGAACATGGATTGCAATGTTTATCGACTGGTATGTAAGAGCAGCACTTTATCTTTATAGATATTTTTCAAACAAGTGGACTAAATATAGGGCAGTATAAGTATTTAGTTAATAAAACAGATATATTAATTAATAAGTAACAAATGTGAAATTATGTGTGAGATAATTGTTGGTTATGATGAAGAAATAGGATTTTATGAAAATAGCGGTTTTGAAAAAGCAGATGATGCAAATCCTCTTTTCATCACATATTTGTGGACTTAAGGTGTTGGTATGGTACTTTTTAGAGGAGATATAAAATGCAGAAGTCTTCAAAGAAGAACTTCAATAAGTGTAATACTGCCTGCAGATAACTTGCATTTTTTAAATGATACTGATGAGGTTGTTGAAAAGCCATATAAAACTTTATATTTGCTTCATGGCCTTTATGGAAGTGATGATATATTCCTGGCTAATACTTCAATTCAAAAGTTTGCAGAAGATAATGGTATAGCTATTGTAATTCCATGTGGGGAAAACAGCTTTTATTTGGATGATCATGCTTCCAATAGACTCTTTGGTGAATATGTTGGTCAGGAATTGCTTGAAATTACAAGAAATATTTTTCCATTATCGGATAAGCGAGAAGATACTTTTATTGCGGGTTTTTCAATGGGAGGTTATGGGGCTATTAGAAATGGTTTAAAGTACTCTCAAAACTTTTCAAAGATAGGAATGATTTCAGCAGCATTAATAACTGATGATATTGTAAACTATGGTGATAATCATAATGTATTATATTCCAGATGTTTTTATGAATCCGTTTTCGGTAATTTGGATGAAGTTAAAGGCTCAGATAAGGACCCAAAATATTAATTGAAAACTGTGATAATATTCCTGAAATATATATGTTCTGTGGATTGGATGATTTCTTGTTTGATAAAAATGCTGA
>CAMJKC010000163.1 GCA_946406305.1 uncultured Lachnospiraceae bacterium | reverse complement strand
TGCGAGGGCGACGGTCCGAGCAGATACGAAAGTAGGACTTAGTGATCCGGTGGTAGAAAGTGGGATTGCCATCGCTCAACGGATAAAAGCTACCCTGGGGATAACAGGCTTATCACTCCCAAGAGTTCACATCGACGGAGTGGTTTGGCACCTCGATGTCGGCTCATCGCATCCTGGGGCTGTAGTCGGTCCCAAGGGTTGGGCTGTTCGCCCATTAAAGCGGTACGCGAGCTGGGTTCAGAACGTCGTGAGACAGTTCGGTCCCTATCCGGCGTAGGCGGAGGATATTTGAGAGGGTCTGTCCTTAGTACGAGAGGACCGGGATGGACTGACCTCTAGTGTATCTGTTGGAGATCAACTCCATGGCAGAGTAGCTATGTCAGGTTTGGATAAACGCTGAAGGCATCTAAGCGTGAAACCATCCTCAAGATGAGATATCCCATGAAGTAATTCAGTAAGACCCCTAGAAGACTACTAGGTTGATAGGACAAAGGTGTAAGTACAGTAATGTATTCAGCTGATTGTTACTAATAGGTCGAGGTCTTATACTACTTGTTTATTTTCTCTTTTTTGATATGTAATTTTCGTTGTGCGAATATTCCTCGATAGCTCAGTTGGTTAGAGCGACCGGCTGTTAACCGGTAGGTCGCAGGTTCAAGTCCTGCTCGGGGAGTTAAAAAAATTCTTGATTTGAAAAACAATATATATTGTTTTTCTTTTTTTTATGTAGGGACAAGCATAATTTGTAGGGGCGAGCACTGCGAGCCCGCATTACTACAGTCAGTCGTAGTGGTGAGCGTAATTTGTAAGGGCGATTTGTAGGGGCGAGCACTGCGAGCCCGCATTACCACAGTCAGTCGTAGTGGCGAGCGTAATTTGTAGGGGCGATTTGTAGGGGTGAGCACTGCGAGCCCGCATTACCACAGTCAGTCGTAGTGGCAAGCGTAATTTGTAGGGGCATTTGTAGGGGCGAGCACTGCGAGCCCATAGATTTAACTAAAAGGAACTTTGTGTTATATTTGTATTTAAAATAAAAATGTTGTATAATATTTTTCTGAAATTATTATTTTTAGGAGTTTTTATGGCAGAAAAAATTTTGATAACTGAATATAGCGAGGAAATGAAGACAAGTTATTTGAATTACTCTATGAGTGTAATAACAAGTCGTGCTATACCAGACATAAGAGATGGACTTAAACCAGTTCAGAGAAGAGTTCTTTTTGATATGAACGAATTGGGAGTTCATAATAATAAAGATACATTAAAGTCAGCTCGTATATGTGGTGACACAATGGGTAAATATCATCCACATGGTGATAGTTCTATATATGAAACACTTGTAGTTTTGGCACAAGATTTTAAAAGAAATATGCCACTTGTTGAAGGACAAGGTAATTTTGGTTCAATAGAAGGAGACACTGCAGCTGCACAGAGATATACAGAGGCAAAGCTTGCAAAATTTACAGATGATGTTATTTTAAAGGATTTAGATAAAACAGTAGATTTTATGCCAAATTACGATGAAAAGTTAATGGAACCAGTTATTCTTCCAGCAAGGTTTCCTAATTTTTTATTGAATGGTGCAGAAGGTATAGCAGTAGGTATGTCAACAAGTGCGCCTTCGCATAATTTATCTGAAATATGTGATTTGATACTTGCATATATTAAGAACCCTAATATGTCAATAAAGCAGATGATGAAATACTTACTTGGACCAGATTTTCCAACAGGTGGAATTGTTGCAAATATGAGTGAGTTAATTGACATATATAAAACTGGAGTAGGAAAGTTAAAGCTTAGAGGGAAGATAGAATTTGAACCTGCAAAGAAAACTAAAGATAAAGATAGATTAGTAGTGACAGAAATACCACAGACCATGATAGGTGATGGTATAGGCAAATTTATGTCAGATGTTGCAATGCTTTGCGAATCAAAAAAAATACTTGATATAACAGATATATACAATTATTCAAATAGCGAAGGAATAAGAATAGTTCTTGAACTTAAAAAAGATGCAAATGTAGAGAAAATTAAAAATTTGCTTTATAAAAAGACAAGACTTGAAGACACTTATCCAGTTAATATGATAGCAATAGTTAATGGAAGACCAGAGACTATGAATTTAAAGAGTATAATGGATAATTATTTGAGTTTTCAATATTATCTTATAAGCAAAAAATATAAAAATTTACTTGATAAAGAAGAAGAGAAAAAAGAAATACAAGAAGGTCTTATAAAAGCTTGTGACCTTATAGATGCCATTATTGCTATGATTAGAAGTGCAAAAACAAGAGAAGATGCAAAACAGTATTTAACTACAGGTAAGTGTAAAAACATAACTATAAAAGATAAAAAATTAGAAAAGATAGCAAAAAAATTTGATTTTACTGATAGGCAGGCAGATGCGATACTCGATATGAGACTTTATAGACTTATAGGGCTTGAGATACTTGATTTAAAAAATCAATATAAAGATACAATGGCAAAAATAAAACTATATAAGGAGATATTAAAAAATAAAAATAAAGCAAGTGAACTCATAATTGAAGATATAAAAAATATAAAGAAAGAATATGGCAGACCAAGGAGAACTCATTTTGAAGATGCAGAAGAGATAGTTATAGAAGAAGAAAAAATGGAAGCTGTGCCTTGTGTTTATTTACAAGATAAGTTTGGATATTGCAAGATAATAGATACAGCTCTTTATGAAAAGAATAAAGAAATAGTTGAGAGCGAGTATCCATATGTGTATGAAACTGATACGGATGACAGTGCTGTGATATTTGGCACAAGTGGGAATATGTATCAAATAAAACTTGAAAAAGTTCCTATGACAAAAATTAAAGATAAGGGGAAACCTATAGATAATTTGTCAAAATTTGATGCAGGGAAAGAGTCGGCAGTGTCAGTATATATAAATAGTGGTATAAAGGATGCATATTTTTTTATAGTGACAAAGTTAGGACTTATAAAAATGGTTGATACTATTGAATATGAAACTTCAAATAGGACAGTTTTAGCAACTAAGTTAAACAAAGGTGATGAGGTAGCAAAAGTTGTTTTGTGTTATGCAGAAAAAGATTTGGTTATGAGAACAAATGACAATTATTTTTTGAGGCTTGCACCAAAAGACATCCCATTGCTAAAAAAAGGTACTAAAGGTGTAAAAGGTATCAATTTATCTAAAAATGATTATGTAATTGATGCATTTGTATATGAGGAAGATGAAACTATAGATATCAATGGTAAAAAAGTAAAATTAAAAAATTTATCTCGTGGAAATAGAGGAAACAAAGGAATAAAATTAAAATAGGATGTAAAAAAGAAAATATTTATGACTGACCTTATTTCTTTCATAAAATTTTCAGCTATCTATCAGATTTTTAATAAATTTTTGGTTATGTTTTGATGAGAATATTATTGCTAAAAAAAATTAACTATTTTTTAATTTGAACTTATAAAATTTTAGTCTTTTTCTAATCTTTCGTTGAAATATATAATGACAAATTAGAGAAACTTGATGAACAGTTTAGAAGTGTTGTTGAAAACAAGAAAAATAAAATAATGTTATTTGCAGATAGATTTCCATTTAGATATATGTTTAATGGTTATGGAATAAAATAAAATATTATGCAGCATTTAAAGGGTGTTCAGCAGAAACAGAAGCAAGTTTTGAAACAATAAAATTTTTAGTAATAAAAAACCATAGGTTTAACTATAGTTTTGCCTATGGTTTTTTTATTTTAGATAAGTTAAAAATTTTCTTTCGCTAACACCAAGCCTTTTTGCAGCATCTTTAGTTGATAAAAGGTTGTCTTTAACCATGTCTAGTAAAATAGTTATTCTACCTTCCTGTATGCCAAGCTTTTTACCTTGAAGTTTACCTTCTTCTATGCCTTCAAGCTTACCTTCAAGTCTTTCATCTTTAAGGATTGCCATCATTTCTTTACTCATAGTCAC
>CAMJKC010000162.1 GCA_946406305.1 uncultured Lachnospiraceae bacterium | reverse complement strand
AAATGCTTGTTGATAAAAGTTATTGGCCTATGCCAAGTTATGGTGATTTAATATTTTAATTTTTTACCAATCAAGTATAGCTTCATTTGCGTGTTCGTAAATGAAGTTTTTTCTTTGGATAACTTCTTGCCCCATTAACATCTCAGTTGTTCTACTTGCTTCCATAGCATCCTCTATGCTTACTCTTTTTAGAACCCTATTCTCTGGATTTAATGTAGTATCCCACAATTCACTTGGGTCCATTTCTCCCAACCCTTTAAACCTTTTTACATCATATCTCTTATTTTTATTTTTGTTTTTATATTCAACTAATGCTTTTTCATCATATAAGTAAACTTTTTCAGATTTTTTATCACTCGGTATAATTGCATATAGAGGTGGCATCGATACATATACATGCCCTGTGTTTATAAGTTCAGGCATAAATCTATATAAAAAGGTTAAAAGAAGTGTATCAATATGTGAACCATCAACATCAGCATCAGTCATAAGTATTATTTTATCATATCTTAATTTTGTAATATCAAAATCATTTCCATAGCCTTCAGAAAATCCACAACCAAAAGTATTTATCATAGTTTTTATTTCAGCATTTGCAAGAACTTTATCCATACTTGCTTTTTCAACATTTAATATCTTGCCTCTAAGTGGTAATATCGCTTGTGTATTTCGATTTCTTGAATTCTTTGCAGAACCTCCTGCACTATCACCCTCAACTATAAATATTTCGCATTCATCACTATTTTTACTTATACAATTAGCTAATTTGCCATTTGAATCAAAGCTAAATTTAGATTTTGAAAGCATATTAGTTTTTGCTTTTTCTTCAGCCTTTCTAATTTTTGCCGATTTTATAGCACACTCAATTATCGCTTTAATGTCATCTACATTTCTATCAAAATATCTCGTAAGCTGTTCTCCAACAACATTAGAAACTATCCTTGTAACATCTTGGCTTGCAAGTTTTGTTTTTGTTTGTCCCTCAAAAATAGGTTCTTTATATTTAACAGCTACTATTGCTGTCATTCCGTTACGAGTATCTGCTCCTGTGAAATTCTCATCTTTTTCTTTTAAAATTGAAAGTTGTCTTGCATACGAATTAACTAATGAAGTAAACTTTGTCTTGAACCCTACTATATGAGTTCCACCTTCTTGTGTATAAATATTGTTACAAAAGCCTAAAATATTCTCTTCAAAATTATCAATGAATTGTAGTGCCACTTCCACTTCAGTATCATCAGATGTCCCTTTAAACATAATTTCTTTTGTCACAATGCTTTTCCCTTTATTTAATTCTCTTATAAATGCTTTGAGACCATCTGGCTCATGATACTCTATCTCTTCTACTGGACTTACCGTCATATCCTTATAGTGAATAACTAAATTAGGGTTTAGGTATGCAGTTTCATGTATTCTATACTTTAACCAATCAGCTTTAAATTTTATTTTTGTAAATATTTCTTTATCTGGTAAAAAATTTATTTTTGTCCCAGTAGTTTTTGACTTTCCAATCACAGGGAGAAGACCTTTCTCAAGTTTTGTCACTGGTTTTCCTTTTCTATACTCATCTTTATATATTTTACCATCTCTCATTATTTCAACTTTCATATATTCAGATAAAGCATTTACTACTGAAGACCCTACTCCATGTAGTCCTCCAGAAGTCTTATAGTTTGAATTGTCAAACTTACCTCCTGCATGCAAAGTCGTTAAGACAACTCTTGCAGCTGGAAGTCCTACTTTATGTTTTTCAACTGGTATTCCACGACCATCATCAAGAATTGTGCAAGAACCATCTTTTTCTAATGTTACATATATATTGTTACAATAGCCAGCAAGATGCTCATCAACCGAATTATCTAATATTTCATATATTAAATGATTGAGACCCTTTTGCCCCACATCACCTATATACATTCCTGGTCTTTTTCTAACTGGTTCAAGCCCTTCTAAAACTGTAATACTATCAGCATTGTATTTATTAGCTGCCATAAAATCTCCTATATTTTGACAAATTTTCTATAAATTATACTATATATTGATATATTTTTCAAATTAAAATTGATTCGCAAACAATTTTAAGAATGCACCTAATAATCTTTGAATTAATGGTATATCTTTTATTGTGTTAATCTTTATACATTTATTCAATATATAATCAAAATCATTTTTTATATTTTTTATTTCACTATTTTTATAAATATACACTCCATTTTCATAGTGTAAATATAAACTCCTATAATCTAAATTGGCTGTCCCTACCACTGCTCTTTTGTCATCTTGTATTAAAACTTTTGAATGAATAAATCCCTCTTTATACTCATATATTTCAACACCATTTTTAATTAACATTTTATAGTTTGCTCTTGTAACAATAAAAATCAATTTTTTGTCTGGAATATGAGGAGTTATAATTTTTACATCAACACCTCTTTTTTTAGCTCTAATAATAGTGTCAAGCATTGAATCATCAAGTATCAAATATGGTGTCATAACATATATATAGTCAAAAGAATAATTAAACATCATTTTATATATTTGTTCAGTAACATTTTCAGGGTCATTTGGATAATCAGTATAAGGAATCAAATAACCATCTTCTTCTTTTAAATCAACAGTTTCTATATATTTTTTAAATTCATAATCTTGTTTCTTTTCTGTCACATACCATATTTGCAAAAATTCAATAACTAACCCTTCTATGGCATTCCCAATAATTTTTATACCGGAATCTTTCCAAACACCATATTTATGATAAATATTTGCATATTCATCTCCTATATTTATTCCTCCTGTATATCCAACTTTTCCATCTATTATTATAATTTTTCTATGGTCTCTATTGTTTTGATAAGAAGTTACAAGTGGAACAAGTGGAGAAAAAAGTTTAGCATTGATTCCCATCTTTTTTAAATCTTCTGTATATTTTATACCAAATGAAGATATAGAATTTAATCCATCAAATATAATTTTTATTTCAACACCAGACTTTGCCTTCTCTTTTAATATATTAAGTATCTCATTCCAAATAATTCCATCATTTATTATAAACATCTCTATAAAAATATATTTTTTTGCATTATTTAATTCATCTATTATATCTTTAAAATATTCTTTCCCATTATTAAAATACTTAATTGAACTTTTATTATAAGGCACAAATCCTGCAGTGATATAATTATAATTTAAAATTCCTTTTTTTTCTTGAGTGTCAAGTTTTTTTTCAATTTCACTATAATCGCCTGTATAATATAGTTTTGATTTATCTACTATCACTCTCAGTTTTTTATTTCCAAATGATACAAATCGCTGAACAAAAAATAAAATATAAAGTAAAACTCCTGCCCCTGGTAATGCATTTATTATTATAAGCCAACTTATCTTATACGAATTATTCTCATATTGTGTATTTAGAATTATAACTGAAGCAATTAAATCATATATAATTAAGGTTCCTATACTTATGTTTTTTGTAAGTCTACTAAATAACTCATATAATAATAAAATTTCAAACAATAAAAGTAAAACAACAATAAAAAATCTTGAAAATATAATTTTAAATACTATATTTTTTGCCTGCTTCTTTACCTTATTGCTTTTTTCACTAAAATACATACCCAATCTCCATCTACCTCTTCACTTAAAGTGTAAAATTCACTATTCTTTTTTATAGCAGATATGACATCTTCTTTCTTCTCATTTATAATACCACTAAGAATCAATATCCCTCCATCGTTTATATAATTACAAATATTTGCTTTCTCTATCATAGCAATGACAATCGGTGCCAAAATATTGCACACTATAATATCATATTTATTTTGAAATATTTTTTTATTAAAATCTATATCATCTATCAAGTTCCCATAAAATATCTTAAAATTTTCATCTTGTTTTATTTCATTAATTTCCATATTTCGTTTTATATTATTATCAACTGTATCATCCACATCAACATTTGTAA
>CAMJKC010000161.1 GCA_946406305.1 uncultured Lachnospiraceae bacterium | reverse complement strand
GTATTATCTTGTTTTAATGAAAAAAAATGCATATTAGAATTCTACAACCAAATTATAGATGTTGTAGATAATGATTATATTTATGAGTTACTTTATGTAGATGATGGAAGCACTGATGGAACAAGTGAAGAGTT
The DNA here is from genome assembly GCA_946406305.1 of uncultured Lachnospiraceae bacterium. GTDB lineage: Bacteria > Bacillota > Clostridia > Lachnospirales > Lachnospiraceae > UBA3633. The sequence goes on along the minus strand of CAMJKC010000161.1, from coordinate 3,853 downwards.
AATTAAAATAAAAAATAGCAACATAGTAGAGAATGTAAAAATAAAAATCATTAAATTTTCTAAAAACTTTGGGCATGAGGCAGCTATGCTTTGTGGTCTTGATTATGCAAGCGGTGATTTTGTTATCTTCATGGATGGAGATGGACAGCACCCTGTGAGTAAATTAAAACAAATAGTTGAAATGCTTGAAAATGACAAAGATATAGTTATGATGGTTAGGGAAAAGTATGTAGGGAAGAGTTTATTTTCAAATTTGTTTTCAAATTTGTTTTATAAAATAATAAATAAATTTTCAAATGCTAATTTTTTAGAAAATGCTTCTGACTTTTTCGCATTGAATAAAAAAGTTGTATTTTATTTGAGAAATAATTATAGGGAGAAAGTGAGATTCTTAAGGGGCATAGTTCAAAATGTAGGCTTTGAAAAAGGTGTTATAAAATACGATTCACTAAACAGAATAAGCGGGAAGAGCCATTACAACATAAAGAGCCTCACAAATCTTGCTATAACTTCAATATTTTCATATAGCGATATGCCACTTCATATAGGGATATTTTTTGGACTAATCTGTGCATTTATGGGAGTTGTATTATTCATATACACAATGATTAGTAGAAATGGTGCACCGAGTGGTTATGCAACTATTATAATTTTTTTGTGTTTTATGTTTTCAATGTTGTTTATACTGTTGTCAATAATAGGAGAATATATTGCAATAATATTTAAAGAAATAAAGGACAGACCAATTTACACTATTGACGATATAATTTAAAAAGTGGAGATAAGAAATGAATATATTATGTATATTAGATGGTTTTGGTATTAGAGAGAACAAAAATAACAATGCAGTTTTTTTAGCAAAGAAACCAAATATAGATAAAATTTTTAACAAGTATGGGTTTGTGTTAGGAAATGCTTCTGGGACTTTTGTGGGACTTCCTAAGGACCAAATGGGAAATAGTGAAGTTGGGCACTTAAATATTGGTGGGGGAAGGATAGTATATCAAGACTTGACAAAAATAACAAAAGAGATAGAAGATGGGACTTTTTTTGAAAATGAAGTTTTGAAGAAAAGTGTTGAGCATGTGAAAAAAAATAATTCTTCACTTCACATAATGGGATTACTTTCTGACGGTGGAGTTCATTCACATATTACACACTTATATGCACTACTGAAGTTCGCGAAAAATAACAATATAGATAAAGTGTATATTCACTGCTTTATGGATGGGCGAGACACAGAGCCAAATAGTGGACTAAAATTTATAAAAGAATTAAAACAAAAAATAAATGAGATAGGTGTTGGAAATATAGCGACAGTAGCAGGAAGGTATTATGCTATGGATAGGGATAAAAATTATGATAGAGTAAAAAAAGCATATGACGCTCTTGTCTCAATTGATACAAATAATAAAAATGTAAAAGATGCAGAAAGTGTGATAGAAGATTATTATAAAGAAAATATTTTTGATGAATTTATATTACCGTCTGTTACAGAAGGAAATATTGAGAGTCGTGTAAGAGATAATGACAGTATTATATTTTTTAATTTTAGGCCAGACAGGGCGAGAGAGATTACAAGATGTTTTGTTGATAGTGAATTTAATTTCTTTGATAGAAAAAAATTAGAAAATATAAACTTTACCTGCTTTACAGACTATGATGAGAGTATAAAAGATAAATATGTGGCATTTAAAAAAGAAGATATAACTAATTGTCTTGGGGAAGTAGTAAGTAAAAAAGGTTTGAAGCAGATAAGAATAGCAGAGACAGAAAAATATGCACATGTGACTTTTTTCCTTAACGGTGGGAAAGAAAAACCATTTGACAATGAAGAAAGGGTGCTTGTTCCATCGCCAAAAGAAGTAGCGACCTATGATTTAAAACCTGAGATGTCGGCATATGGTGTATGTGATGAAGTTTTAAAAGCGATAGATAAAAAGAAATATGATTTGATAATTGTAAATTTTGCAAATCCAGATATGGTTGGGCACACTGGGGTTTTAAGTGCGGCTATTAAAGCCATAGAAGCAGTTGACAAATGTATAGGCTTAATATATGATAAAATAGAAGGAACAGATACGAATATGTTTATATGTGCTGACCATGGGAATGCAGAAAAGATGAGTGATGAAAAAGGACTTCCTTTTACTGCACATACGAATAATCAAGTTCCTTTTTCTCTTGTAAATAGTAAAGGTTATAAGCTAAGAGAGGGAGGAAGCCTTTGCGACATAGCTCCTACATTACTTGAGCTTATGAATATAGAAATACCAAAAGAGATGACAGGTAAATCTCTTATAAAAAGATAATGGAGGAATAAAATTTGAGTATAGCAATTTTAACTGATAATGGGGCAGCATTTACAAAAAAAGAGTTGAGTGAGTATAATGTTAGTATAATTTCATTAAAATATTTACTTGATAATGTTGAATATATAGAAGAAGTAGATGAAAATGAAAATGATTTTTTTGACAAATTGAGAACTGCAAAAACCATATCTACATCTCAACCATCAATAAGTGAGTTATATGATATTTTAGATGAATTACTTAAAAAATATGATGAAGTGCTTTATATGCCTATTTCAAGTGGTTTATCTGGTTCTTATAGTAATGGCTTGTCTGTAGAAAATGAAGATAAATATAAAAATAAAGTGTTTACCGTTGACCATAAAAAAATATCTGTAGTTCAAAAGTATGCTGTGTTTGATGCATTAAGGCTCATAGATAAAGGGCTTAGCGCAAAAGAGATAAGAGATATTTTAGAAAAGTATGATAGAAATTTTAGCATATACATAATGGTAGATACACTTGAATATTTAAAAAGAGGTGGAAGAGTAAATCCGCTTGTGGCAAAAGTTGGAGACCTCCTTCAAATAAAACCTATAATGTATACTGACGGAGGTCCGTTTGATATAGCTAAAAAAGATAGAACAGATAAAAAAGCAAAAGATAGTATCATAGGTCTTATAAAAAAAGATATGGAATTTAAGTTTAATAAAAAAGACCCTAAGGCTTTTTCTATTGGTGTGGCATATACTAAAAATAAAGAGTCTGCACTTGATATGAAAGGAAGAATTTTATCTGAGATAGGTGAATTTAGTAGAGACATATTAGTAGATAAACTTGCGGATTTTGTAGCCTGTCACATAGGTCCAAATGCAATAGGGGTTGCACTTTATAGAAATATTGATGAATGTTAAAAGACCTATAATATTATTTTTTATAGCATTTGTTTCAGGTGTTGTAATAACATATAAAAATTTTTCAGTTGTTGATAAATATATATTTTTATCGGCGACTGTTTTTTTTATTCTATTTTTATTTTTGAATAAAAAAATTAAATATAAAATTTTCATATTGCTTACGGTATTTTTTGTATTTGGAAGTGTTAGGTTTGAATTAGAGAAAAAATATTTTGACGACATAGATAAAAAAATAGAAATGCTTAACAATAAAAAACAAGATGTAGTAGGTGTGGTAAAAAAAATTGGTAAAAGCACAAATAGTAATTATGTGATTTTAAAAAATACTAAAATACATAATATAAATTATGGAAATATTAGGTGTTATTTTAGTAATGAGGTAGAGGCTGATATAAAAATAGGGAATAGGATAAGAGTAGTAGGAGCAGTTAGAAAAAATGAAGCACCTATGAATTTTGGAGAATTCAACTCACAAAATTATTATAGGAGTATGAAAGAAAGCGGTAATATGTATGCAAGTGAAATAGAAATTATTTCCTATGAGGTAGATATATTAAAGCAAAAAATATATGAATTAAAAAATAAAACTATAGATAATATTTATAAAATATTTTATGGCGACTATGCAGGTCTTTTTACTGCTAT
>CAMJKC010000160.1 GCA_946406305.1 uncultured Lachnospiraceae bacterium | reverse complement strand
TATATGTAGAAGCGAACAAAGAGAGTATTCCTATAACAGTAAGCATAGATAAGAAGAGATATAAAAAAGAGGAATTAAACAGTATATTTGAAAAATTATTTGAGAAAATACTAGTTGAAGCAATAGGAGAAAATGAAGATTATCTTAATATAAAAAGCAATTTAAACTTAAAATCGTATTATGGAGAAGGAATAAATGCAATATGGAAATTTGAGCCTTATGAAGAGGACTTTGAATCATATATAAAAAAAATAAATATTATTGAAAAAGATGGCAGAGTAAACAATGAGAAATTAAAAAATGGAGAAGAGGTAAAGGGTGAACTTATTTTATATTTTGAATGTGAAGTAAGTGACAGTGAGACAATTTATAGCTCTGATAAATATATAATACCAGTCGTTGTAAAAGAAAAAAAGTTTGATGAAAAAGAAAATTTTATAAAAAAACTAAATGAAGCAATAGAATACGAAAATAAAAAAGATTTGAATTCAAACATTGTTAATCTTCCGACTAATGTAGAGAGAAAAAAGATTATTTATAAAGAAAAATTTGACATATCAATATTTATGATACTAATTTTAGGTTTTATAATAATATTACTGTTGGATTACAAAGACAAATACAACATAAAAAAAGAAGAGGAAAGTATAAAAAGGCAACTGCTTCTTGACTACCCAAAGCTCATAACAAACACTTTATTATATATTACATCTGGTATGTCAATAAGGAATACTCTTCTCAAAATTTCTGATAATTTTTTAAAGTATGCTGGAAAGGATATAAATGTCTTATCTTTATATATGGAAAAGTTGAAATTAAAATTAAATAGTGGAGTAAGTGAGATTGAATCTCTTGAAGAGATATCTACAAACATAGATGATAGAAACTATACAAGATTTTTTAATATACTTATACAAAATATAAAAAATGGTTCAAAAGATTTGAAAAATATACTTGAGATAGAAATGGCTGATGCAATATACAATAGAAAGATGAATGCAAGAAAGACTGCAGAAGAAGCCGCCACAAAACTAATATTACCACTAATGATGATGTTTGCAATCATAATGGCTGTTATAATCATACCAGCATTTATGAATATATAATAAAAAAAGGAGGATTAAAAAATGTGTAAAAAAATCGTGATAGGGAGTGAACTATTGTTAATTAAAGTAAAATCAAAAGCAAAAAAATTATTCAACTCTGTAACTCTTTATCTAAATGAGGAAGAAGGGGCAGGTGTTATAGAGTTAGTTTTGATTTTAGTAGTGTTAATCGGTCTTGTTATAGTTTTTAAAGACCGTATTGGCACACTTCTTGAAAACATATTTGCGAATATTGATAAATCGGCAGATTCTATTTACAACAAGTAATGAAAAAAGTTGAAGGTTCAATAACTATATTTTTGTGTTTTGTAATAACTATGATTATTTCTTTAGTCTTATCACTTACAGAAATATCAAGGATGAAAGCAAGTAGATATTATATGCAAGTCATATCTAATTCGGCAGTTGATTCAATGCTATCTTTATACCATAGAAAACTATGGGATTTTTACAGAATATATGGTGTAGAATATTTAGACGACGAACAAATTAAAAATGAATACTATGATTATGTAAAGATGAATTTGAAAGATAACGACAATTATATAGACAACTGGTTTGTTATGAGTATAGATAAAGACAATGTTGATTTAAAATATGACAAAATAGTAGATGGAAGCAATTTAGAAAAAAATATAAAAAACTATATGCAATTTGCGATTATTGGCAAAGTGATTAACCTTTTTGGAGAAGAGATGACAATAGAAAGTGAAATTGATGTTGTGAAAATTTCTGAAAAATTTGAAAAGATGAAAGAAACTTTCTCTAATAACATTTCATATAAAGAGGTTGAAAAAAGGTATTTTAACTATAGCAAAGACATAAAAAAGATTGAAGATAATTCAAGGAAAATAAAAAAACAGACAGCAGAAATAAATAAAAAATTTAAAGACTTAAATAATATGAAGACCTCAGGGACAATTGAAAATGGAAATAGTGTAGCAAATAAATTAAACAGTATCAAAAACACACTTGATAAACTTGTAGATAATTTGAATAAGTATATAGAACTCATGGAGGAATTTTCATTAAAGGTAAAAAGTAAAAAGATGTTATTTGATGATGACATAAAATCAGGGAATTATGTATATGATGAAAAGACTATCGACTTTATAAATAATGAATTTGAATATTTTTTAAATTATGTGAATCAAGGAAGTGAAATAAATCAATCTATAGAAAAAGTAAAAAGGGAAATAGACATAGTTAAAAATAGTATATATATGTATAACGGTTTAATAAATGATGTTTTGGAAGATATTAAATCATTAAATGCCGAAAAGAGAGAAGCACAAAGGGAAAAAGAGAAAGATGTAGAATATATAAACTATTTAAAAGAAGAAATAAAAACACTTGAAAGTGATTTAAGAGAATTACTAAAAGATATAAAAACGGAGCTCATAGGTATAGAAATTTCTGAACCTATTTTAAACCTTTCAGAAGAACATAGTGATGAAGATGAAAAAATAATAGACAAGATAATAGGCATTGGAGAAGATGGACTACTGTCTTTGGTAATGGATAAAGAGAAATTAAAAACCATATCTGATAAAAATGAGACAGTAAAAAAATATGACCTTGAAAGTGAAAACAATTTACTTCAAAAATTACTTTTTTCTGAATATGAGTTAGAGTTTTTTAATTATTACGACAAAAAAGAAACTGGTGAAATTACAAGAAGTGGTAGTAATTCATTTGAAGTAGAATATTTAATATCTGGAAAAGAAAGTGACAAAAAAAATATTTCTTCTGTTATTTTAAAGATATTGCTCATAAGAGAAGCGATGAATATGACTCATCTATTAACAAGTGAAAAAAAAATAAGGCAGGCAAGAAATTTTACTAATGCAACATTTTTTTATTTGTCAAAGATAGCAAGGGAAGCAATATTTTTACTTACTCTAACTGCTTGGGGGATGGCACAGTCGGTATCAGATATAAAGAATATAATGTCTGGCAAGCGAGTTAATTTTATGCACACAGAAGAGAGTTGGGATTTTGGCATTGATGACATTCTAAAGTTTGGAAGAGATAATAAACTTTATGAAAAGAATGAAAAAGACAATTTATTTTCATTAAACTATAAAGATTATTTGAGACTTTTGCTTTTCCTTACTAATCAAAAGGATGTCAATAGCAAAATGTGTGATTTGATAGAAAAAAATATAAAAAAGGAACAAGAAAGTTTTAATATGGCAAGAAATTTAGTTAGCTTTTCATCAACAAATAAATTTAATGGTAAATATATGATTATAAATATGATTTTCATGAAACCTAAAAATGCAAATGAGATGATGGATTATGAGTATACGACAAAGAGTTATGGAACATATATTGGAAAATAGAAAATTTGAATCATCAATAACAGTTGAGGCGAGTATAGTATTCAGTATTACAATTTTTGTGCTGTTTTTGATATTTGGTCCAATGCTTGTAATAAAGAGTTCAGTTGATGTAGTAGATAAGTTAAATGATATGTCAAAAAAAGTGAGCTTTTATCAAATGCTAAAGTATAATTATGAGAATTATGAAAAAAGTATTAATACAAAAAAGTTAGATGAAGAAAAATTTAAGGATGGTAAAGAGTATTCAAAAAGTGAGAAAGTGGAAGAAGTGATTGAATGCATAGAGAATCTCACCAATCATAGTTTAGTTATATATCAGTTATTAAAAAAAGAAGAATTTGAAGATAGTGTATTTAATAATATAAAGTATATAATCCCATATAATTTATATATATATGATAAAAAGAAAAATATTATTGATTATCAAATGGCTGTAGGATTCTATTTGCCATATAATATTTTTAACATAAATGATATTCATATGAGCTATAGATTGGTGAGAAGGGCTTTTGTGGGAAGTGATGGAGATAGATTTAAGGAAGAGGATGAAGAAGATTATATATAT
>CAMJKC010000159.1 GCA_946406305.1 uncultured Lachnospiraceae bacterium | reverse complement strand
ATTTGATAATTCAATTAAAAAATATATTGATACACTTGTGGTTTATCTTGAGAATTTGTTTAAAGAAAGATACGATAGAGATATAACTGTAAAACTTATTGATGATGAAGAAAAGAAGAATGATTTTCATAAAAGAATAGATGAAATAGAAAAGAATCTTGAAAAGAAGATGCCAAAAAGCTCTGAGGAGAAAGTGGATGAATTACTCGGGTATGTTAAAAATGATAAAAAGAATGGAGAAAGAAGATATAAAAATTATTTTTATGATGATATAAATGTTTATGGGAAGATATTGAAAAATGAAAATGCAACCATAAATATTTCAGATATAAACACTGAAGAAAGTAATGTGACAGTAAGTGGAGTTATATTTTCAAGTAATATAAAAAAATATGAAGAGAATAATGCTATATCATATAATTTCAATATTACAGATGGCAAGGACAGTATAATTTGCAATATGTATATAAAAAATGTAAAGGATATTGATTTATTTTATGATATTATAAATAATAGACTAAAATGTGGAACTAAAGTTTTAGTAAATGGCAATATAAAATTTAATAACAGATTTAAGCAGTTAGTTATTGAATACATACAGGGAATAAAAATTATTGGGTTTAACCCATGTATAGAAATTATAAAAAAAGAAGAATCTGAATCATATAATATTTTAGTAACTGAAAGAGAAGATACAGAAATAAACAAAAGAATAGAATTACATGCTCATACAAAATTTAGTGCTAATGATGGGGTTGGAGCTATTGAAGATTATATTGAAGCAGCTATAAAATTTAAGATGCCTGCTATTGCAATTACTGACCATGGTTGTGTTCAAGCTCTTGCAAATGCTTATCATTATTTACTAAATGAAAAATACAACAAAAAAAGAGATATAAATTTAAAAATTATCAATGGTGTAGAGGGTTATTTAATAGATGATGATATATTTCCATATGTGAATTTAGAATTAAAAAAAACTGATGCAAATTTTAATATTGAAAATAAGCATGTAGTATTTGATATTTTAACAAATGGAGATAATGTCAAATCTGATTCTATAGTAATTATTTCTGCAAAAAAAGTAGAAGCCTCAAAAGTCATTGATGAATTTTTTTATTTTATAAATATAAAAAAACCTTTAAGCTTTGATTTTAGAGAAAAGTATAACATATCAGAAATAGACAAAAAAAATGCAGTTGAAGAAGAATTTGCAATAAAAAGGTTTTGTGAATTTATAAAAGATGCAGATGATTTAATGTGTTTTGACATTAAAAAGAATTCAAAATTTTTGTTAAGAGCATTTAAAAAATATGATTGTGAATTAAATTGCAATTTACTTGATTTATCAATAATAGCAAAAAATATTTATAAAGATATAAAAAAAATAGACATCAAGTCAATATATAAATATACTGGAGTTGGAAAAGGCAATGTAAATGATATAAGATATAGAATCGAAGTGCTTACAAATTTATACAAAAATTTTTATTTTGATACAAAAGAAAAATATACTGATTCAGAAATAGAGAAAATCAATGATTTATATAAAGTCAATGATGAATACTTAAAGAGGATGCATCCATACCATATTATTTTATTAGTAAAAAATGATGTTGGGAGAGTTAATTTATATAAAATTATTTCAGATAGTTATATTGATTGTTGCTATAATGATAGGCCGAGAATAAAAAGAAGTAATTTAATAAAACATAGAGAAGGAATAATAGTAGGTTCTGCTTGTATTATGGGAGAGTTCATGAATGCCATAGTCAATGGAGCAAGTGAAGTTGAGTTATTGGATATAGCTTCATTTTATGATTATTTAGAAATACAACCAGTAGGAAATAATTCATTTTTATTAAATAGTAACAAAAATTTTAATAATGTAAACGACTTAATTGAATTAAATAAAAAGGTGATTGAAATAGGTAAAAAGTTAGAAATTCCAGTTGTTGCAACCTGTGATAGCCATTATGTAGATAAAGAAGATAAACTTTATAGAACAATGTTAAGGCATGGTATTGACCATCAAAAAAAGAATATTGATGAAAAAACAGGTAAAGTAAAAAATGATACATTAAATAATGATGAAAACTTTGGTGAAGAAGAACTATATTTTAGAACAACAGATGAAATGTTAAGGGAGTTTTCATACCTTGGTGATAAGTTGGCTTATGAAGTAGTTGTAACAAATACGAATCTAATTAATGATATGATAGAAGATTTTGTTTATCCTGTTAGACTTGATAAGGCATCTCCAAAAATTGACAATAGTGATGAAGATTTAAAAAATGCTTGTATGAAAGAGTTTTATAGAAGATATGGTGAGAATGCTCCTAAAGAATTTTTGGATAGAATGAATAATGAATTGAAGATGATAATTGATAATGGTTACAGTGGTCTTTATATAACGGCAAAAAAATTGATAGATGATTCATTGGAAAATGGCTATATCGTAGGTTCAAGAGGATCAGTAGGCTCTTCTATAGTAGCAAACTTAATTGGAGTTTCAGAAGTGAATCCATATCCAGTTCACTATATATGTGAGAAGTGTAAGCATATAGAATATAAAGATTTAAGTGAATATATAAACATGACAGGGTTTGATATGCCAGAAAAGAATTGTCCTATATGTGGAACTCCTATGAAAAAAGATGGTGTAAATATTCCTTTTGAAACTTTTTTAGGAATGATTGGTGGAAAACCAAAAGAACCAGATATTGACTTAAATTTCAGTAGTAAATATCAAAATACAGCACATAAATATGCTAAAGAAATGTTTGGAGAATCACATGCTATAAAAGCAGGAACTATATCAACTATTGCAAGTAAGACAGCATATGGTTATGTTATGAATTATTTATCTTCAAACAAATTAGAAAAAAGACCAGTTGAAATTGAAAGAGAAAAACTTGGAATAACTGATGTTAAAAAAACCACAGGGCAGCATCCAGGGGGAATAGTTGTTGTTCCAAAAGATGAATATATATATACTTTTACTCCTATTCATTATCCGTCAAATAATCCAGAAAAAGGTATAACTACACATTTTGAATATCATAAAATTGAAAATAATCTACTCAAGCTTGATATGTTAGGTCATTCAGTTCCGGATTTTATTAAAAAGTTGCATGAATTAACAGGAGTTGATCCAATGACTGTTCCTTTCTATGAGAAAGAGGTTATTGAATTATTTAAAAGCACAAATAGTATCAATATTAAATCAAGCGACATTCATGGAACAAAACTTGGTTGTTTATCTATACCAGAATTTGGAACTAATCTTGCGATGTCTATATTAGAAGATGCTAAAATTGAAAATATTGCTGATTTAATAAGAGTGTCAGGACTTTCACATGGGACAGATGTATGGTTGGGGAATGCAAGAGATTTAATTCTTAATAATACAACAAAATTAGAAGGATGTATATGTTGTAGAGATGATATAATGTTGTATTTGATTGAAAAAGGTATTGAAGGTAGTATTGCATTTAACATAATGGAAAAAGTAAGAAAGGGAAAAGTGTTGTCAAAAGATGATGAAAAAATAATGAGAGAAGCTGGAATACCAAAGTGGTATATAGATTCATGTAATAAAATTAAATATTTATTCCCAAAAGCACATGCTGCTGCCTATGTAACAAATGCATTAAAAATTGGTTATTTTAAAGTTCACTATCCTATAGAGTATTATGCAGCCTTTTTGTCAATACAAGGAAGCAACAATACGAGCTATGAAATAATGTGTACAGATATAGAAACTTTGAGGATGAATATAAAAAAATATATAGATGTCAAAGATAATGAAGATTCGGAAAGTAACAAAGAAGAAAAAACATCGCTTAGAACTGTTATTTTTGTTGTTGAAGAAATGCTGGCAAGAGGAATTAAGTGGGAAAAGCTTGATATAAATGTTGCAAAACCAACTGATTTTATAATCGTAGATGGCAAAATAATGCCAAGTTTGTCAAGCATAGATGGAATAAGCGATAAAAGTGCTAATATAATATATGAAGAAGCAA
>CAMJKC010000158.1 GCA_946406305.1 uncultured Lachnospiraceae bacterium | reverse complement strand
AAAATGCAGTGAAAATGTCAATAAAAAACACGAACTCGGAATATACCCACAATGGAGTTACTACTTCGCCAAAGCAATCATAACACCTAAAAAAGAAGTGAAGAGAATCAAAACATTAAAGGAAGCCCCAAAACCAACAGGCAATTATATTTCAAGACAAATCAGTAAAGTCAAATACATTGAAATGGCAAAATACCTCATATGGTTCAGCGAGAAGAAAGGCAGAATGCCGAATTACATCGAATACAAGACCAATAAAAGACTCTCACAAAAAGTCTACACTCTAATGTTCGCAGATATAGTAAATTACTATAATAAGAAAGGCAAACTGCCAAACGAAATCAACGTAAACAGTAAACGATTCATCAAACCAACCGAACCAGAAAACGAAGTATACACCTACTTCAAGAAAAGGTTCGGCGAATTCGGAGACACCATCGACGGAGCATTATCAAAAATAGATGGTAACGGATATGCAGGATACTACGATGACCAATACAGTAACAAAACCAGTATCGACAGAATGTATGATGGAGACGGAATAAACTGCACTGACTCCTGTCATGTCTTTTATAACATCATGCTTGAACTCATCAAGAAAGGCAGATACAAGAAAGTCGAATGCCTACACGTCGGCTGTTCAAGTGGTACAGGACACGTCAGACTCCGCATAACCCTCAACGACGGAGACACCATACTAAGAGACCCCGCATCAGTATTGAATGGAAATGGAGTCACTTCCAACTGGTGTACCAGTAACTTTGAGTTATGGGGAATAGATCCAGACTGGTTTATGGAAAACCTACACAGGTGATAACTTATGTATTGTAAAAGATGCAAACACTTCAAATTACATTCCGATATCTTTGGATATTGCAAGAAGTATAATGAACAAGCATTATCAAACGAGAAATGCAAACAAGTCACAGAGAGGATAAAATGAATCCAGGAGAAGAAAAAGTATACCTTGAAACCAAGAAACGAAACCTCAAACGCAAACTATCAAAATTAGCCCAACACCCAGAACTCTTGGAAGAATATCAGCAGACAAAACAGGAACTAAACAACCTATCATAATCAACTCCCATCATACCCTTTTAGGACCAGTACCTTATTATGGTGCTGGTCATTTTTTTTTTCAATAAATTTTATATGTTCCTGGAGTCATATATGTTAATTGTCTATCTGTAAAACTTGCCACCATACTATCCCTATTGGTGGCATTTTTTTTATATATAAAATTTGTTCGTTAGTAACATATCGAACAATTATTCATACTATTTTTTCAATAAATTTTTATTACACTAACACCAACATAATACATAGCAATAAGGTATAGATAATTCCAATATTAATATTGTATTAATAAGTAATTTATCTATAACTTATCAAATGCTCTCACATAAAACAGATATTATAAGAGGTTTGATACTATTATTATGAATATACTTGAAGAAATACATTTAGCCAAAAACCATAGCCAAAGCACCAGGAATGTCTACAAACTATCCGCAGAAAAATACTGCCGATACTTCGACTCCACCCTACATGAACTCATACAAGAAGCCGAACAAGAAGAAGACCATCATATTAAATGGAAACACCGACGATTAAAACAACGATTAATCGAATACCGACACTATTTAATGGAACATTACCCAAAGAATACTGTCGACACATACTTCCGAGTAATCATCAGCATATACTATTACTTCGAAATCGAAATAGGCCCATTACCAGATGTGGATAAAAGAAGCTACATACTGAACACCCCCATCACATTCAAAGACTTACCTGACAAAGAAGTAATCCGTGCCTCATTGGAAATCGCCACACCAGTAATGAAAGCAATAATCCTATTCATGAGTAGCAGTGGATGTGCAAGAACAGAAACCTTAAACTTAACCATCCAAGACTATATAGATTCAGTGCAGGAATACATTGAAAGCAATGACTTAACGGAAATCATAGATACCCTCAACCAAATGGAAGATGTAGTGCCAACATTCAATATATTAAGGGTTAAAACAAATAAACACTACACTACCTACTGCAGTCCAGAAGCAGTGCAATCAATCAACAACTACCTACTAACCAGAGATAACCTAAAACCAGAAAGCCCATTATTCAAAGTCCATCCAATGTACCTACTCCATAAATTCAAGGAAATCAACGAGGAATTAGGATTAGGGAAAATCGGACCATACCACAGATTCAGGTCACATATGTTACGGAAATTCCATGCATCAGCATTATATAATGACGGGATGAGCATCGACAAAGTAAATGATTTACAGGGCAAAAGCAAAACATTAACAGACCAAGCCTACTTCATGGTGAATCCTGAGGATTTGAAACAGGATTATACGGAACATTTACAAGCATTACTAATGAGTGTAGATGTAGAGAAATTAACTATCAGGTCACCAGAATATAGGAAATTAGAGAAAGAAAACCAACAATACAAGAAAGAATTAAAAGAATTCCGTAAAGATTTAAATGATTTGAAAAAGAGAAGTATAATATGGGAGGAAATGAAACAATGACAGACAAAAGATTTGAGTTTGGCGATTCAATTAATCTTGTTATTGACAATATTGAAAATAAATCATATGGCACATATAACATAGGACATTTGATTGACATATTGAATGAACAAGACCAAAGAATCAAAGAATTAGAAGATACAATACAGAAACTTGTTATACACTTATTTAAACCTCCATGTGACAATAACAATGATAAATATGAAGTATTGAATAAATTCTTAAACGAAGAACTTAATATAAGACATATTGAAGTAGATATTGATGTTGAAAAAAAGTAGTTGATAAAGTGTTACTTAAGTAACACTATCAACATTCAACGGTACCAGATTATTAAGTTTATTGAACTCTTCAAGATTCTTTTGTATAACCTTAGTTTCATCAGCACCTTTAGGAGTCCAAGAACTAATAAGATACTGTTTACCATCCTTCTCCACTATTTCATGAAGATAACAATCATTCTCATCATCAGTACCAATATATAATGTATCATTATATTTCTCTACAAGATACACTGGGTCAGTGTCATTCTGTAACCAAGTAGTAACAGCATCATCATCATACTCAGATATGAGTATATTATGACCCTGACGGTCAACATAACTATTAGTACCTGCTTGCTCAAGAGAGGATGGTGCTTTGAATATATCCACAAAGTCTGCAGCAGATGCAACTCCAATAAGTAGGAATAGGACGCCTATTCCGATTAGTATTTTACCTATTTTCATATTTTCACCTTTTTTATTTTACATTTTTCACGTGTTTTGTTTTACATTTTTTCTTGATCATACTCAAAGTATTGTACTTTGATATTAGTATGTGTGTATTCTGTAATTTATACAAGTTGCTATTTTTCAGTGTAATTTTTAGAAATCTATACCATGTGTTTTTGCAATTTCCACTAAACAAGTAAATATAAAATAAGATTAATTATTAAATATTATTCAAAAAACGATAATAAAAAGGTTTATATATTCAATAAGACAATAATTAATATTACCTACAAACTATCATTAAAACTTGAATAAAAAATTATCACAAAGAACAAACAAAACAATGTATTGTAGGAAAAATGGTGTGAATAAAAAATAGCGTTTGTGAAGTAATGATTGGTCGATGGAGTGGCAGCTCCTCACAATCATTCAATCACAAATGTTACTAAAAAACAAGTCAAAACCTGAGAAGGGAATTGAATGTAATAGTAACATTATATTATATGGCAATGGTCATTATATATAATTTACTTATTCTCATTCACATAATCTTCAATGATTTGATTTAATAATTGGGTTACTGTTGTTTCTTGTCTGACCGCAAGAACCTTTAACTCAATCTTCAAATCCTTATCAATACTAAATGTTAAAGTATCCTTACTCATAGTACATCACCTCCAGTATGATTTTCTTGTTTTTTAGTGTATTAATATATATTAGTTCACATAGTATATATTTTTTATACATATGTTACTAATAATAGTATATTAGTATCTCAGTATATT
>CAMJKC010000157.1 GCA_946406305.1 uncultured Lachnospiraceae bacterium | reverse complement strand
TTACTTTATTTTATGCTTTTTACATAATTCATCAATTTGTATCATATGAATCTTACTTGGCACCGCTCTACCATTTTCCCATCGGTTAATGGTAGCAAAAGCCACATCCAAATACTCTGCCATTTTTTCTTGTGATACATTTAATTTAGCTCTTAGAGCCAATAGTTTTTTTCCATAATCCTTCATAATCTCTCATCCTTTTGTTTATAACTAATTATAACATTTTATGACTATAAATTCAATAAAATTTATTATTTATATTTAAAAAGTAGATACACAAAAACACTTATTAACAAAATAAAAATAACGCCTACCGCACCTATAACAATAAATCCTGTAGTTGTAAAATTTTTAAATATACTATTTTTTCTATAATCCCTATGCATATTTAAAAATTATAACTTAATTGCTGTCCCCTTTTTTCCCCATAAATAAAGGGTGTTTTTTAACACCCTTATAGCTCAGTTCTTTATTCTTCAAACAAACAATAATTATATTATTCCTTTTCTATGATAATTATCATAGATTTGATTTATAGTTTCAATGTACACAATAAACGAAGGATGTGTATAATCATTATTTTTTAAATACATATTTTTCTTTTCTTTATATATTGGCATTACTTTTGTCCATAAATTATAGTTTTTAATTTTATCAACTTTTTTAAGTAAATCATTTGAATTTGGAATTTCATTCCAATACCATCTGTCATATGTAACATTTCCAGTCTTTTCGTGAATTAATCTATTCCATCTACCATAATCATCTTTATACACAATTGCCAAATCAATACTAAACTTAGTTTGGTTCCCTTCAGTAAAATGAATCAATTTTGTTGTTAGAGCTGAAGTCGAATCTTGACAATCACCTAATCCAAACTTTTTCAAAATACGATTAAACTCTTTTTTTATACATTCTTTTATTTCTCTTGTATCTTTCCTTATGTTTACTGATTCTTCCCACCCTACTACATTGGCATTAAAATCCAAGTCAACCGGTTCTTTCACATTTTGTAAAATCAAGTTCTTAGCTCCACTACCAACTAAGTTCATTTCAACTTCAAGTGGCGTATTATTATAAATACTCATTTTTAACTCATTCATCATGCGAAAGCACAATTCTTTCATACTTGATAAAAACTGCTTATCTGATATCTCATGATACATAGTGACTTCTCCTTTCTTTCCCCAAGCCACCCATTTAATCTTTTGATTAAATCTTTGCATTATATAACACTTTATAATTTCTGTCAATAATTTAACTCTTACTTTATATTACTAAAACCAAACTTACATTTCACAATTTCTGTTGCTTTTATGTTTCCCACTATCTTTTACAAATCATCATTCAATCCCCATTCCAAAAACTCAAATTTTTTTCGAGTTTTTGGAATAGACAAAATACCTATATAAAATATTCTTTATTATATTTTAACATCCACTAAATCCTTTTTATTCTTCTATCTAACATAAATTCATTTGCCCTTATCCCCTAATCACCTAACCCACTCACCCACCTTTTTATCAAGAAACTGCAGAAATAAGGAATTGTAAATATATTATTTTCATACCCTACATTTGCATATACAAGTTTAATACCTCTTTTAATATTATCATACTTAGGATTTGTTATTACTTCATTTAATGATTTAGATTTATTATTACTAGATTTTACTTCTATAGGCATAAGTTCATTTTTGAGTTCGGACAAAAAAAACTATCTCAAGTGTTGAGTCACCCCTTTTATAATAAACTAATTCAGTATTACTTTTTTTTAATGCTTCAGCAACTACATTTTCAAATATAGCACCTTTATATACCCCAAGATTCTTATTTACTTTTAGATCAATTTGTGTTTCTTCATCTAAAAGAGAAACTAATAATCCAGTATCTGCCATATATACTTTGAACTTTGATGAATCTATATTCCCTTTAATTGGCAACTCTGGAAAATTCATTTGATAACATATGTTTATTATTCTAACATCATTTAACCATTCTATAACACCAAGATATTCTCTTGCCCTTGCATTAGTTGAAATTTTGCTATATTGAAATTTTTTATTATCAGTAGCGAGTTGAACAGGTATGCTATTAAATGTGCTAATTATTTTTGTTTGGTCAAGCCCTTCTATATATTTACGAGCATCATCTTTATAACCATCTACTATATCCTTTTGCAATTCAGTAATACCTTGAAAATTTTTATTGAGTACATAATTTTTTACAACATTTGGCATCCCACCTACTATTACATAATCAGTAAATAAATCCATATATTTACTCATTTCTATTTTAGAAAATGGTATTAGGTTAATCATATGATGAAACATATCATCTATTACATTTTCATTTATACCTAATGCCCACAAGAACTCTTCAAAATCCATACTATACATTTCATATTCACTTTTATAACCTAAACTTATACTATGAATTTTTTTATAATTTATCCCAAGCAGTGACCCACTACATATAACATCATATCTTTTATCTATTGCAAATGACTTTAAAGTTGTAGTTATATCAGGAAAATCCTGTATCTCATCAAATATTATTAATGTTTCATTAGGAATCAACTTCCATTTTGAATCTATTGCCGATATATTTTTAATCACTTTATCAACATCATATCCATCATTTACTACCATTTTATAGATTGGTTCCAAAGCAAAATTAATATACACTACATTATTGTATATTTTAGAAAATTCATTAATTGACTCAGTTTTACCTATTTGCCTTGCTCCTTTTACAATTAAAGGCAAATGATTTTCGTCATTTTTCCAATTTTGTAAAAAACTATCTATTTTTCTCTTTAAATACATATTAGTATTTTATAAAAAAATCACTGAAAAATCAACCTTTCCACTAAAAATGAGCGAATATTTGACATTTTCTCACGAAAAATGAGTGAATATTTAGCATTTTCTCACGAAAAATGAGCGAATAGTCGCTCATTTTAATTTTTCATTATACTTAATCTTTATTATATATTTCATACTTTTATATTCACTATTATACAATATACACTAATTACAATACATACTAAAAATTCTCTTTTTCACATATAAAATCCATCAAGTTCTTATGATATATACCACTCCTTTTTTGCAATAGATAATCTGTAGTTAAAACATATTTTTTATAGTTATCTTTAATCATTTCAAGAGGTCTATATTCTCTATCTTCTGTCTCTTTATTTTCATTTATTGTATAAGCAACTTGTATATAACTATAATCCATATCCTTTCTAACTATAAAATCACACTCAAGACTACCTATTCTACCAACACTCACAGAATAATTATTGCTTTTAGCATATTGATATACTATATTCTCAAGTACTGGACCAAAATTAATTCTATTATCAGTATTCAATGCAAAATATAAACTCAAATCTGCAAGATAATATTTTTTCTCACCTTTAAGCATCTTCTTTGATTTCATATCAAATCTTGCACATTCATATAATATTTTTGCACTTTTTAATATATTAATATCTTTTTCAATAGTCTCATTAGTTATAAAATTATTTGCTTTTTTTAGTTCATTCTTTATATTATTAATACTAATATTTGCTCCAAAATTATTTATAACAAACTTCTGAATAATTTCAAATGTATCAACTTTTCTAATTTTTTTATTTCTTCTAATATCCTTTTCAAATATTTCTTTTATTACACTATTTACATAAGTTCTTTTATCAATTAAATTTTCTATGAATAATGCTCTTGGAAAACCTCCTTCCAAAATATAGTTATTTAGTTCTATTAATTTATTTTCATTTACATTAAAATTATAATATTCTTTCATGTCAACATATTCATCAAATCCTAATGTAAATAATTCAAATTCTATATATCTCCCTGTAAGTTTTGTGACTAATTCTCCACTCAATAAATATGAATTTGAACCAGTAATAAATATTGAATATTTACTTTCAAGTCTTAATGCATTTATAACCTCTTCAAAACCATCAACATTTTGTATCTCATCAATAAACAAATATGTTATATCTTCGTTTCGTTTATAATTATTAATTAAATCTTCTAATTGCTTTTGTGTTTTTATACTTT
>CAMJKC010000156.1 GCA_946406305.1 uncultured Lachnospiraceae bacterium | reverse complement strand
CAATCTCCCAACCAGTTGGCAGTATTTGAGTTACAGCAATATTGTCAATGTATAAACCATCTAAACTCTTTTTTGTAGGTTTTACTACTACCTCAAGCCAAAATGCATCGCCTGATTTAGTTCCATTGACATTTATATTTTTTCCATCATTGTCATAATAGAATTTTTCTATGCTAAATCCCTCAGAGTAGTCTTCAACTTCATTTTTTAGAGGCACGCCTTCCCAATAGTAATTGACATAAGCTATACTATTTGGGTCAGTTTTTATTTTTATATTTTTTGCCCCTTCTTTAACATTTAATCTATATTGATTTGATGTAGAATACTCAGTTTGGATACCATCTACTTCTATTACTCCTCTTATTTCCACTTCTTTTCTCTCCCCTATAATATTAGACAGAGCGATAAGACATTGTGCGGTAGTTTGTGTTGAATACCAATTTCGTCCTTTCAATGAATTCACTATTTCGTCAAATGCATATTGGTCAAATTTGCCATATACTTTATTATAACAGTCTAAATATATTGCTATATCACATAAATCTGAACCATAATTATATCTATAATAATCAGAATCATTAGAATTTGTTATATACATATTCCTTACAGTTTTAGAATCTATTTTTGAAGAAACTTTATATGCTACATCTTTTTCACCTGCAATGCTATATGCTGCTGCGAGATACATTTTTGAAGTATCATTCATATTTTCATTATTAAAATAATTTTCAAACATGTAATTCATCTCACTTATATTTGGATTGCCAGATAATGCAAGTAAATACAATGAGTAGCATTTTGTGTTAATATCATATTTCTTTGACACTGAAATATTTTTTACTTTTCTCGTAGTATAATTTACCCAACCATCATACATAGAATCTGGAACATAGTAACCCATTTTCTTTGCATAAATTAGGAAATGCCCAATATAATTTGTAGCAAAATCACTTGTCTCTTTACCTCCTGGCCAATATGAGAAGGAACCATCTGACTGTTGGAAAAGTTTTAGTCTATCTATTCCTGCATTTATATTTGTTACTATCTCTTCTTTATCATAGTTTTGTGTCGTAGATAAACTATCTATAAATAACTGTGGAAATACTGACGATGTTGTCTGTTCTGCACAACCATAAGGATATGTAATCAAAAACTTTAACCTTTGGTCAATCCCAAGCACTGGAGTATTAGAAATAGTTATAACATTTTCTACACTTCCTTTTACATATTCTTCAGTTGGTGTATATGTAAGTTCTTTTCCACCTTCTAATACACTTGTCTCACTCATAGATATTGGTGCCGTATTTGTATTTATTGCCATTCCTACAGTTTCTTCATAATTGTAAATATCAGACCTAACACCTATTGTCACTTTATCACTTCCAAGTTCTGCTGGGATTACATCTTCAAAATAAACTATTTGTTTATCATTCTTTTTTAAATTTATTTTCTTTGTTTGAGTTTTACCTTTAAATGTGTAATAAACTTCTGCATTTCTCACTCCATCTTCAAGGGCGAAAATCGTCACAGGTATGTTTATCTTATCTCCTATTTTTAAAGTTCTTGGGAGGTTAGGTTGAACTATAATAGGTGCTTTTACTATCATTTCTTTTTCTGCACTGCCATAGCTATTGTCTTTCGCTGCTACTACCATAATTCTAACAGCACCCATATAATTAGGCATATCAAAATCAACTACAGCCTCTCCTCTGTTGTCAGTTGTTATAACTCCTTTAAACATTGAAACTGGAGTAAATCTATCTGCTTCCTCTAACCCAAGGTCTTTTAGCCTCTTCCTCCTTGCCATTTCATCAAGAAGGCTTTCATCTCCTCCAACCTTTAATATTTGATTTATTATGCCATATGGCTTATCTATAATCTCACTGTAATTGTCGTAAAGTGATAATCCCGCAGCAAGTTTCTTAAAGAAATACTCCCAAGGTGCTGGGGTTTTAAAATTAGTTATATCGAGCAAGCCTTCATCTACTACAGCAATAGTAAAATCAACTTGTTTGTTCTTCTTATTTTTTACCTTTACTAAAAATTTCTCATTTGGCCTTATGTTATCTGGTGCTTCTATCTCAATATCTACTTTAGTATCCTCATCTTCAACAATTAAAGGGACAATTCCATACATTCTAAGTGGTCTGTCATTTTCTTTTGTATTGTAGTCTTGGAGTAAAGTTACATATACATATACATTTGGTGCCATATCTTTTGTAATCATAATTTCTTCAACAACTTCATCTAAGTCTGCATCTTTTAAGTATTGATTTATTATGTTACCTGCTTTTTCTATAGTGATTATGGCTTTTGCATTTTTTACTCCTTTAAATCTTATCTTCGCTGTATCTCTAACCTCATATTTTTTCTTGTCAGCAATGACATTTATAGTCTCTATTTTCTTTGTGACACTTGGATCTACCCATTCACTTGATTGTAAATTTATAACATTTATTTGTCCTGTTGATTCATCTTCTATCTCTACATATATATATTCTGATCTTGGAACTTCATTCTTTAAAAGAACTGGGACATCTTCTGTTGTTATGTATCCCTCTTCTTCAAGTTTTGTATGCTTATCGCTTTTAAATGAACGGACAAATTTGTCATAATCTGAATAATCCCACCACCAGTAATAATCATTTGAGTATATTTTATATTTTAATTTCTTGTTTGGAATCAAACGTTCGCCATCTTCACTGACACATATGATTTTGAGGTCAAGTGGTGAACCTGGTGCCTTATAGCCTGATGTATTTTCTATGCCTATATAAGAATCATATTTTTTAATTTTTATATATTTTTTTGAAATTATATTTCTTCCACTATCTTCAGTGACACGACCAACTATATCTGCCACCATATTCACAGAACCAAAACTTATATCGTCAAGATTTATTACAATGTCGTCCTTTCCTTCGCTATCTAATTGACCATTTGCATTCTTTGATGCAGAAAAACTATATGTTGAACTTGGCTTAAATACATATTCTCTATACTTAGGGAAATTTATTGGCTCTTCTTTTATATCTACTGTTAGACCATAACTAAGGTTTGCAGCTGGAGCACCAAATAAATATTCAGAACTTATACTCCAATCTTCTTGTGGGAGTTTTACATCTATTACATCTGGAATATCTAAATTAACTCTAATTTTATTTGGGACAACAGTCTCTATAGAAATATCTTTTTTAAATGTGCTGTCTCCAATTTTTGCTTCTATCTTCCATATACCTGTTCTTGCAGTTACATCTGTTTTAAATTTATATGTATAAAAACCTTCTTTGCCATCTTTAACTACATCATCATCTATAATTTTTACTCCTGTAGGGTCATATAAATTTATTTTTACAGGTTGATTGTCAAGTAAAACCTCATTGTTATTTCTTGCTATTATTCCAACATATACATCATCTCCTGGTCTATATACACCTCTCTCTGTATATATAAATGAATTGATACCAGAAGCGGCATATGCACCATCAACATCAAAACCATTTGTGTTGAGCACAGTTGAAAGTGGAAGTATAGACCTGCCATTACCACTCTCAACTAATACATAAAATGCTTTTTTATTATCTGAAAAATCAACCGACCCTTCTTGGTTTGTAGTTTTTTCTTCAAGAATTTGATTGTTCCTTGATATTAAATATACTCTTGCTCCTCTTATGAATCTATTATTTAATATATTTAAAACATTAACTCTATAGCCCTTGCTATTTTTCTGTGCCATTATACCTATGTCAGTTGAAATAACTGTTTTCATTATTTTTGAGTTTTCTCTCAAATATCTACGATCTGAACCTGACATATAACCGTCACTCATGTCAAAATTATAAGATGTGCCATTTTCATCAAAACTCGCTTCTACTACATACATTCCATTTCCGTCAAGTACATTTGACAAATCTATTGCAGTTTGAACCCAAGAGTCTATGTCGTTTTCTATTTTATAGTTTACATTGTATAGGACATCACCAACATTGCTAAAACTATTGTATCTATTGTTATAATAATTCTCACTATATTCATCGTAATAGTAATCGTCATAGTAATAGTCATCATAGTCATAATAATTGTTATTATCATTTGAGCTATCGTCAAAATTTCCTGTGAATAGTCCATTTCCTGCAAA
>CAMJKC010000155.1 GCA_946406305.1 uncultured Lachnospiraceae bacterium | reverse complement strand
CCTACATATATGTTA
Source organism: uncultured Lachnospiraceae bacterium (assembly GCA_946406305.1). Lineage (GTDB taxonomy): Bacteria > Bacillota > Clostridia > Lachnospirales > Lachnospiraceae > UBA3633. Next base: position 4,144 of record CAMJKC010000155.1, on the reverse strand, counting down.
GATAATGTGTTTAATGTGCTCGCAGTGCTCACCCCTACATTTATGTTAGATAATGTGTTTAATGTGCTCGCAGTGCTTACCCCTACATTTATGTCAAATAATGTGTTTAATGTGCTCGCAGTGCTCACCCCTACATTTATGTTAGATATTGTATTTAGAATTTTATCGGGGACTGGAAATACTCTATTTATATTTTTCACAACTATTATTTTCTCATTACCACTTGGGCTTTTAATATGTTTTTTGAAAATGAATAAGAGTAAAATTATAAGTGGAATTGCAAGTGCATTTATATCAATACTTAGAGGGACACCACTTATGTTGCAACTCATAGTGTGGTTTTATGGTCCTTATTATATATTTGGGATAAAATTATCTCCTATGTGGAGAATAGGTGCAATTGTTTTAGGATTTTCAATAAACTATGCTGCATACTTTGCAGAGATATATAGGGCTGGAATAGAAAATATTCCCATAGGTCAAGTTGAAGCAGCAACTCTCTTAGGGTATAGTAAAGGAAAAACATTCATAAAAATAATATTTCCACAAATGGTAAAAAGAGTTTTGCCACCTGTCACGAATGAAATAATAACACTTATAAAAGACACATCTCTCGCTTTTGTGCTTACATATACAGAGGTATTTACAATAGCAAAACAAGTTGCGGCAGCAAAAACTACTGTTTTACCACTTTTTATAGCAGGTGCATTTTATTATATTTTTAATTTAATAGTGGCATTTGTTATGAGTTATGTAGAAAATAAATTTTCATATTTTAGTTAGGTGAGTTTATGAATATATTACAGATAGATAAGTGTAAAAAAATATACAATGAAAACACGGTCTTACATGATATATCCCTTAAGGTTGACGAAGGCGAGGTTGTATCAATCATAGGTTCTTCTGGCTCTGGGAAAACTACTCTTCTTAGATGTGCTACATTGCTTGAAAGTATAGATGGCGGAAGTATAAAATATATGGACGAAGTTGTGGCTAATACTATAGACAATAAAGTCATATATGCAAAAAATGATATTATAAAAAGAGTAAAAAATTATTATGGGCTTGTATTCCAAAATTTTAATTTATTTCCACATTGGACGGTTTTAAAAAATATAACAGATGCACCTATGTCAAATCAAAAAAGAGAAAAAGAAGAAGTGATGAAGGAAGCAGAAAATTTGCTTAGAGCGATGGGGTTATATGAAAAGAGATATGAATATCCAGATAGTTTATCTGGCGGACAAAAACAGAGAGTTGCAATAGCAAGAGCTCTTGCTATGAATCCTAAAATTTTATTTTTTGATGAACCGACAAGTGCACTTGATCCAGAAATAACTTTTGAAATTTTAAAAATTATAAAAGATTTAGCAAAAAAAAATATGACTATGGTTATAGTAACTCACGAGATGGCTTTTGCAAGAGATGTATCGGATAGAATTGTTTTTATGGACGGTGGGTATATAGTAGAAGAAGGGGCAGCAAAAGATTTGATAGATAATCCAAAAGAAGAAAGGACAAAACAATTTTTGATGAAGTTTAACAAATAAAAAAACTGAGATTTAATAAATCTCAGTTTGTAGCAAATTTATGAAGTGTAATAGTTATCCTTCGACAACAACTACATTAGTGGCTTGTGGGCCTTTTTCTCCATCAGATAAATCGAATTCAACTGCTTGTCCCTCTAAGAGATTTTTGTAGCCATCCATAACAATACCAGAGTAGTGAACAAAAACATCCTTTCCTGATTCATCAGATATGAATCCATAACCTTTCTGTTTGCTAAACCATTTTACAGTTCCTTTCATTGGTGCCTCCTCAAATTGCAAAAATATTCGTGCAATTTTTCTAAAAATATAACATAAAAAAAAAATTATGTCAACAAAAAACAAAAATAAAGTAAAAAAAATTGTAGCAAAGTCAATACTTCTTTCTGTGGCAATGATACTTAGTTACATAGATAGCATATTGCCTTTTACCGTGATGAATTTTGGTATGAAGGTAGGGCTATCTAATATAGCCATAGTTATGGCTATAGTTTTATTTGGCGTTAAAGATAGTTTTATTATAGGCTCTTTAAAGGTCTTAATTTTGTCAGTTATTTTTGGTAATTTTTTATATTTTATGATTTCAATTATTGCATTTTTATTGAGTTTTTTGTGTATGAGTGTTGTATATATTATGTTTAATTTAGCAAATAATAAGTATGGAATTATTTTAATGAGTGCAATAGGTGGAATGACACACAATGTAGTTCAGGTTATTGTGGTCTTTATGTATTTGAGAAATAGTATTTTACTCAATTTGCTACCGAGTTTTTTAATTGTTGGTTTAATGCTTGGAGTTGTGATAGGTGTTATTGCTAATTTTATTTTAGAGATAGTTAAGAAGTATGAGATAATGAGATAGGAAATATTGTGAAATATGAAAAGTTAAAAAAATAAAAAAACTCATTGATATAAGATTAAATTATGTTTTTAAAAATAGAAATTCATATTCTTAAAATAAAAAGCATATTTTAAAAATAAAACAATTGGAATGATGAATAGCCTGGGACAAGATATTTGAAATTATTTTAGAATTAAGTTATAATAGCAATATAATTAATGTTAAAGATAAAAAAATCAAGTTATCTTTAGAGGGATGATAAATGACTCCACGAGACCATTACAATTATATATATCCAATCATTATGGAATTGGATTTTAATGATGTCTATACAGATATTTTAGAGTGCAATAGTTTTGAAGATACAAAGCTATTATTTAAAAAACTCTATAAAGTTTTGATTGAAGAAATTGAAAAGGATAGAGGAGATGGCAATTTCTATGAACCATTTACTGAAAAACAACAGTTTAATGAATATCGCAGTTGGCAGGATGAGTGGTTCATAACAAATGCAAATGAAAACTTATCTGATTTAGAGAAATTAGACCATATGCAAGATATGTCAACCATAATATATGATGGAATAATTGTTGAGAAAATAAGGACTTATGCTTATGAGGTGTATCTTAAAGGTGGTATAAAAAATTATGTTCAACTTGCAATTGATATTCAAGATTGTTATTTAGAAGACATAAAGAACGAAGGATTGTACGATGAGTTTCAGGGTGCAAAATGTACTAATATTCCTGACTATATTGGAGATGGTGAGAAACTTGATGGTGTTAAAAACTTTGATTTAGATTTAGAGCCAAATGAAGAATGTAGAAAACATGTAGAAAACATAGTTAGAGATGATGATTTTCAAGAGTTGTTAGGCAATATGCTTGATGCACTTGAGTCGGATGATATAGAATATGTAAAAGGTATGCTTTGTGCTCAACACAATGATTACTTCAAAGTATTAGCAGAGAATTATTGTTATAAAAAAGGACTACCAATAGAAATGGCAAAAGAAATCGCTTGGGAGTTTTACAAGCAAGAAGTGAAAGATGAAGATAAAGGACTTGATGATTATGATATAAAGTTAAACTGGGTGAGAGATGATTTTGATGATGAGGAAGATTTAAATGATTAAGTTTGAAGATATTATAATGACACCTAATCTTGAAAAAACAAAAATTAAGTTTAATATGAAAGACGGGAAAAATGGTCAACCTGCATATGATGCCTTAATTGAAGATGCTGATAAATGGAAAGATTTTAATGCACATAGAAGTAAGAAAACGAGTAATGATTTAGATAAGGCGGACTACTTGGTTGCACTCGCACAATATAAAATGTATGGAGCACAATATTATTTATTTGGTGGAGTTTATAAAGTTAAGAAAAAAATACCAGAGATTAATAATGGTAGAGGTTATGATTTGACATTATTAGAAAATGGTAAGGAATTTAGAAAACGACTTGTTGTAAAGCTTATGCAGCCTATAGGTAGAGATTTATATTGTCAAAGGTTTAATAATGCAATGAATAAATATAAACCTGAAATTTATACAATTCTTCCAGAATCGAGTCTTGGTGGTTTCACTGGGTATAAGAATGTGCATTTGACACAACCACAATTACAAGAAATAATCAATAATAAAGCAAAAGAGTGGAAAGATGCATTGTCAAATGTAAAAGGTGTATATGTTATAACAGATGTTGAAACTGGTGATTTATACATTGGTTCTGCATATGGCAAAAATGGAATATG
>CAMJKC010000154.1 GCA_946406305.1 uncultured Lachnospiraceae bacterium | reverse complement strand
AATATACCTCACTAATATTTAGAAGGGAAAAACATAGTTTTATTATTTGAGAAAACATCAACAAGAACGAGATGCTCTTTTGAAGTAGCAGGATATGATTTAGGTATGGGTGTTACATATTTAGATGCGAACTCAAGTCAAATGTCGCACAAAGAAAGTATAGAAGACACAGCAAAAGTTCTTGGTAGATTATATGATGGAATAGAGTATAGAGGGTTTGAGCAAAAAATTGTTGAAGAGATTGCACTTTATAGTAAAGTTCCAGTGTGGAATGGACTTACAAATGAATTTCATCCAACACAAATGCTTGCTGACATGATGACAATAGAAGAGAACAAGGCTTCTTTAAAAGGGTTGAAATTGGTATTTATGGGAGATGCAAGAAATAATATCGCAAATTCACTTATGGTAGTGTGTAGTAAATTTGGAATAGATATTGTTTTATGTGGACCAAAGGAAAATATGCCAAAAGAAGAATTAGTAAATACTTGCAAGACTATAGCAAGTAAAAATAATTCAACTATAACACTTACAGATGATGTAAAATTAGGAACAAAGGATGCTGATGTTATATATACAGATATATGGGTTTCTATGGGTGAAGATAAATCAATATGGGAAGATAGAATAAAAAAACTATCGCCATATCAAGTGAATAGAGAGGTTATGGAAAATGCAAACAAAAATGCTATTTTTCTACATTGTCTTCCTTCTTTTCATGACTTGAATACTAAGGTCGGAAAAGACATATATGAAAAATATGGAATAAAAGAAATGGAAGTGACAGATGAAGTTTTTAGATCAGAGAAGTCTAAAGTGTTTGACGAAGCAGAAAATAGAATGCACACTATAAAAGCAGTTATGTTTGCAACGATGAAGTAGATAATTTTATGAAATATGAAATTGTAAATAAAGTTAATAGAGCGAAATCGGCAACGATGACTACAGTAGATGGGGTTATAGAAACTCCAGTGTTTATGAATGTAGGAACAGCGGCAGCAATAAAAGGTGGGGTCGATAGTGTTGATTTAAAAAATATCAATACTCAAGTATTGCTTTGTAATACTTATCATTTGCATGTAAAAACAGGTGATGAAAATATAAAAAAAATGGGTGGTATAAAAAAGTTTGCGAATTGGGATAGGCCAATACTTACAGATAGCGGTGGCTTTCAAGTTTTTTCGCTTACAGGAACAGGGCGGAAGATTAAGGAGGAAGGAGTTTATTTTAAATCGCATTTAGATGGCTCAAAGATATTTATGGGACCAGAAGAAAGTATGAAAATACAAAGTAATCTTGGGTCAACAATAGCTATGGCACTTGATGAATGTCCACCAGCACTTGCAAATTATGATTACATAAAGCCATCGGTTGAAAGGACTACAAGATGGCTCGTTAGGTGTATAGAAGCAAATAAAAAATTAAATGAATTACCTGATACTATAAATAAGGAACAGATATTATTTGGAATAAACCAAGGTGGAATTATTGATACAGTGAGAGTGGAGCATGCAAAAGAAATTAGTAAACTAAATCTTCAAGGGTATGCGATAGGAGGGCTTGCAGTAGGAGAGTCGCACGAAGAAATGTATCACATAATTGATGCTGTTGTGCCTAACCTTCCAATAGATAAGCCAGTTTACCTTATGGGGGTCGGGACTCCGATTAATATAATAGAAGCAGTTGATAGAGGAGTTGATTTTTTTGACTGTGTATACCCGAGTAGAAATGGAAGACATGGTCATGTATATACGAAATATGGAAAGTTAAATTTGTTTAATAATAAATATATGCTTGATGAAAGACCAATAGAAGAAGATTGTAATTGTTTGGCTTGCAGAAATTATAGCAGGGCATATATAAGACATTTGTTAAAGTCAAAAGAGATGCTTGGAATGCGATTGTGTGTCATACATAACTTATATTATTATAACAATTTAATGGCAACGATAAGAACTGCAATAAGAAAAGGCGATTGGGTGAGTGTAAAAAATAAATTGATAGAAGACATAAATAGGGAGAATGAAAATGAATAACAAAAAAAATAAAGAAGATGTATCTACAAAAGTGATAAAAGAAAAAAAGAAAGAAAAGAAAAAACAAAAACAGGTGGATAAATTATGGCAAGAAGAAATGAAAAGAATAAATATGCCACTTTCCGAGAAGATAAAAAAACAAATCACAAGAGAAAGAATAATAATAGCAGTTTTTGTGGTAATAGTTTTTTGTGTATTTATAAAAGTTGCTGTTCCTAAAATCATATACAATTTATTTGAGAAAAAAGTAGTTTATTATGTAAAGGACAATAACTTGTATGGAGATAAAAACAAAAATAAAATTTTATCAGAAGATGTATTTGAAGAAGACATTATAAAGAATGATACAATGAGCAATAAAGCAAACAGTGTCTTAAAGATGAGAGGACTTGATTTTGATCCAATATATGATGAAAAAGTTGGTGTATCGATATTTGTGAAAGAATATAGTAGAGATGACGAAGAATATGATTTATATGTAAAAAGTTTAAATAATAGTTTTGAAAACTTTGATATAAAAAAAGTAAAAAGAGGAACATTTAAGATTTCAAAGGATAAAAGAGAAATCATGTATGAGAAAAAAGTTGGAGAAAAATATAATTTATATGTAAATGATTACAAAGAAGAAAAAATGATAGATGAAAATGTTATAGAATACTTTGTTACTAAGAACCTAAAAGAACTATATTATAACAAAGATGGTGAAATACATACTTATAATAGAAAAGAAGATATAAATAATTTAATAGCGACAAACTCATTTATAGTAAAAGATGAATTTCTAAATGATAATGTTGAATATTTAGAAGATAAGGACAGTGATAATTTTTATTATGGGTATTGGACAAATGAAAATAAAACAGTATTTACCTTATATGAACACACAAAAGATGGAGAAATTTTGATAGATGAAAATTTGACAGGAGATGTGCTTTATTTTAAGAAAGATAATTATTTGTATTATACAAGACAAAATACAGAGCCTGTGCAAATAAAGGACTATGTTATAGATGATATAACAGATGGTAGTTATGATAAAGAAGAACCAAGGATAGAAGATTATAGTTTTGGAATGGGATTTTTCTCAATGCCAGATTATGGGGCATATTATTCTGCTCTTTCGGAGTGGCAAAGAGTTAAAAACTTTAAGAAGAATAACGAAGAAACTTTTAATAAATATGTTCAGCAGATAGAAAAAGGAACATACAATGCTCATTATAAAAAGTTATATTATTATGATGGTAAGGAAAAAGATACTTTCTGTGAGCAGAATATAAAAAGTTTAGAGAGAGCTAAAGGGTATAAGACATATATATTTTTTGAAGCATATAAGGAAAAAACGAGGACAAAGAAAAGTGATTCAGAAAAGAAAAAGTTGTCTGATATAATTAAATCAAATATTACAATAAGTTCTTATATGAAAAGTGTAAGAGACGAAGGAGAAGTTTATAGATATATTTATCACAAAAATGAAGGCATGAGAATAAATAATTTATCTGGTGCGACATTTGAATTATATGAAAGTAAGAATAAATATATAATTAAATCAATTAGTGCAGATAAAATGTATAACTATGTATATAGCATTGAGTTTAAAGCAGGAATCATAGGCGAAGCGAAATTATACGGAAGATATATGACAAATTATTTATATGTATATGCAAGTCCATATATAGAAAATGTAATATGGTCTGTAGATTATGGTTACAATAGGTCTTATCTTTATGTAGATGAAAAAGAAATAGATAGAAATGTAATAACAAATTATGACGAAGTGACGAGTGCAATAATGATCACTAATGATTTAAAGAAAATAGTATATCTAAAAGATTATAATGCAGAAAAAGGAACTGGTGTCCTTTGTATGGTAGAAGATGGAGTGTCAAAACAAATATATGACAGTGTGTTATGGACAAGTGTAAAAACCAATGCCTTAGATAGTAGCATATATTATATAGGAGATTTTGACCCAATTAGTTTGAATGGCAATTTGTATAATTACAACAAATTTAGAAATAATGTTTTAGTAGATGAAAATGTAAATAGCATAATAAATATTTATAAAAATGAAGAAAGGATAAAACTTTATAATACACACGACAATAAAAAGACATCTAAATTTGAAGCAGGGCTTGATTTCGGCGAAAATAATTATCAAAAGTTTTAATATAAG
>CAMJKC010000153.1 GCA_946406305.1 uncultured Lachnospiraceae bacterium | reverse complement strand
CTCCCCCCCTTATAATAACAAAATGGGGGTTTAGGAGCATATTAGGGGGTTAGGGGTAGGGGGGTGGAAAAATCATTTCGTAGTGGTGAGCACTGCGAGCCCAAAGCTGTAGGGGCGAGCACCGCGAGCCCATATTGAGACATATTAGGTGGAGGTAGGGGGGGGGCGAGCACCGTGAGCCCCATTGCACAGCCTGTAGTAGTGGTGAGCACTGCGAGCCCAAAACTGCAGTGGTGAGCACTGTGAGCCTAACTTGAGGTAGTCGGTAGTAGGGGCGAGCACTGCGAGGCCATATTGAGACATATTAGGTGGAGGTAGGGGATGGAGCATAGAAATATGAAATTTATTATAACTCTATTGACAAAACATAAAAATATGATAAAATAAGAATTTGAAAAAAAGTTTACAAATGTCTATTTTTTTACGAGGTGTATATGGCTTATGAAAAATTTACTCAACTGAAGCCTAAGAAGAAACAAATTGTTTTAGATAGTATAAAAAATGTTTTAGAGAAAAAAAAATTCAGTGACATTAAAGTAACAGATTTGTCAGACGAAGCAGAAATAAGTAGAGCAACATTTTATACATATTTTATAGATAAAAATGATGCAGTTATAACCCTACTTGAATACTATTTAGAATTACTTATAAAAAGATTTGTTTCACTATTAGAAAAAAATAAAGGTATGTTTTTTAAAGCAGTTGATGAAGGTTATAATGAGTTAATAAACTTTTTAAACAATGAAAAGGCTATGTCATTTATAGAAAACATTTACTACATGAGCGACTATACGGTGTTACGAGCACAGCTAAAAGAATGGTATAATAGATTTGATGAATTTTATCAGTGGATTTTAAAAAATTCAGATTTAAAAGATAAATTAAAAAATATAAAAGAAGTTAGGTTTGTTGTAGAAATGGTATTATCAGTCTATAGTGGGTGTTTGGCAAAAATCGTATTGGGAGAAGAAAAAAAATCAGTTGACTATAGTTTTAAATATAAAATAAAATTAATTGAGAAAGGAATATAAAAGGAGTAAATTATGAACGAAATCAAAAATAAAAATATGGAGAAAATGAACGATTCACAAAATACAAATACATACAAACTGACTCCTCTTGGCATTGTTCTAAGAATAGTATTAGTAGTTATAGCTGTTTATATTGGAGTGCTGGTGTTTAGAAGAGTAACAAGTAAAGAAGAAATAGTTGCTTCAAACACAGCAAAAGTAAATATTGCACATATTAGTAAAACTGATATAAAGAAAGAAAGATCTGTCACAGGGACAATTATGCCAAGTGATACTTTTTATGTAGTAAATAAAGTAGCTGGAGAAATTACAAAAATATATGTATCAAATGGTCAAACAGTAAAAAAAGGCGACAAGATATGTGAAATAGATAACAGTAAGCAAATAGAATCTGCATTTATACAATATGATACTTCAAGAAAAGCTTATGAGAGGATGGAAAAATTATATAACTCTGGGGATATTTCTCTTCAATCATTTGAGCAAGTAAAAGCACAATATGAAGCTCATAAACTTGCTTACGATACACAAGTTGAGTATTCAACACCTGTTGCAACTGGAGACGGAACAATAGAAAATACAAATATGACACTTAATGTAACAATAACAACTGGAACTGTTTTGTGTTATATAACATCTGATGAGGCAAAAGAAATAGAATTTGGAGTTACAGAAAGTGTTCTTGATGGTATAAAGCTATTTGATGATGTTGTAGTGGAAAAACAAGGTAAAAAGTATAATGGAACAATTAAAGATAAATCAAATTTGATAAATAGTAAAACTGGACTATTTGATGTGAAAGCTACTATTGATGATGATAATAATTTTGCATCAGGAGTTGCAGCAAAAGTAACTTTTGTGTATGAAGAAAAAGAAAATATATATGCATTGCCTAAAAAAATTGTTTATTATGAGAATACAAAACCTTTTGTATATGTCATAGGAGATGAAGGTAAAGTTACAAAAAAATTCTTTGGATCGGGTATAGAAAATACAGATAAAATAGAAGTCACATCAGGTATTTCAACATCTGATGATATAATAGTCACATGGTCAAGTGATTTGGCGGAAGGTGCAGTAGTTGACATTAACGAAGAAGTTAACATTTGGACCTTGTCTTAAATTTAAAGGAGATATATTATGGGAATTACAAAATTTGTATTAAGAAAGCCTGTCACAACTTTATTGTTTCTTTTGAGTGTTGTATTTTTTGGTATCGTATCACTTGCTCAATTCAAATATGAGTTAATACCTGATATTGATATGCCAATGTATATTGTTGTCACTACATATCCAGGGGCATCACCTGAAGATGTAGATTCACTTGTCACAAAAAAAATAGAAGAGCAGGCTTATAATTTACAAGGTGCTAAAGATATAACTTGTGTTTCAAGAGAAAATGCTTCAATGGTAATTATACAATACAACTATGGGCAGAATATGGATGTAGCATATAACGATTTGAAGAAAATGATTGACACTGTAAAGAAAGATTTCAATGAGAGTGTAAACGAACCATATGTATTGGAAATGGACATAAATACTATACCAGTAATGAGGATGGCTGTTAGAAATGAGGCTACAACTGATATATATAATTATGTTACAAATACTTTTGTAAAAGAAATAGAAAAAATATCAGAAGTATCAAGTGTAGATGTATATGGTGGACAAGAAAGTTATATTAAAATAGAGTTATTACCTGATCAGTTAGCAAGATATAATTTGGCTATGAATACTGTTGCTCAAATAGTAACAGCAGCTGATTTTTCATATCCAGCAGGAAGTATTACTTTTGGGGATCAAGAATTGTCAATGACGACAAAAGTTGAATATGATACTATTGACTCTTTAAAGACTATTCCTATTATAACAGGAAATAAAAGAACTCTATATCTTGAAGACATAGCGAACATTTATGAAACTAAAAAAGAGGCAGAGACCATAGGTAGATACAATGGCGAAGATTGTATGGTGGTTGCTGTTCAAAAAGTTCAAAGTGCAAGTAGTGTTACAGCTTCAAAAAATATACTAAAAGCCGTAGAGAAATTAAAAGAAAATGACCCTAATTTAATAGTTTCAATAGTTACAGATCAAGCAGATAATATAAATGCTTCTATAAACAATGTATTTCAAACTATGATTATTGCAATAGCTTTGTCAATGTTTGTTTTGTTTATATTTTTAGGTGATATAAAAGGTTCACTGATTATAGGAACGAGTATTCCATTTTCTATTTTAACTTCACTTGTTCTTATGTATCTCGCAGGATATACTTTAAATTTGATAACTATATCTGCTCTCGTTCTCGGTGTTGGAATGATGGTTGACAACTCAATATGTGTGCTCGAACAGTGTTTTAGATCAAAAGAAATGTATGGGAACAAAAATGTAAAAAGTTATATAAAAACTGCAATATCTGCAACAAATATTATAGGCTTTTCGGTTTTTGGTTCAACATTAACTACTATAGTTGTTTTTGCACCTCTTGGATTTTTACAAGGTATGTCAGGACAGTTTTTTAAGCCATTAGGTTTTACTATTGTGTTTTGTATGCTTGCCTCATTTGTATCTGCTATAACAATAGTTCCTCTAACCTATGTATTTTGGAAACCAGAAGAAAAGTCTACTGCACCAATAGCTGGTATTGTAACTTATGTGCAAAATTGGTATAGAAATTTAATGCCAAAGTTTTTGAGACATAAGTGGTTGGTTAGTATAATAAGTATTGTTATATTACTATTTGGTTTTTCATTACTTCCTACATTCAAGACAGAATTAGTAGCACCTACAGATGAAGGTATGATTAGTATAGATATAAGTACTAAGCCAGGACTTAAATTAGAAGAGGCAAATAAAATATATAAAATTTTTGAAGATTTTGTAATGGATCAAGAAGATGTAGAGAATTATGTTTTATCTAATAGCACAGGGGGAGTATCATTAAATGCAAGCACAGATGGTCAAAAGCTTATTGCTTTCTTAAAAGAAAATAGAAAAAAGACAACTAAGCAATTAGTTAGAGATTGGAACAATGAACTCTCAAGTGTGACTGACTGTAGTTTTTCAATTGATTCATATTCAACATCGTTTACGAGTACATTTGTAGTTAATAGTGATAATCAATTAGATTTGTTTTTGGAGTCAACGGATTATGATGATTTAAAAGAAGTCAATGACAGAATTGTAAAATTGTTAGAGCAGAGAAATGATATATCAAATATAACTACATCACTTG
>CAMJKC010000152.1 GCA_946406305.1 uncultured Lachnospiraceae bacterium | reverse complement strand
TAGACTAAAATGCATATTTATTTAAAAAACGGAATTTAAAATAAGAATTTACCACTTTATCAGGTTTAATATTATAGTTGACATAATTTATAAGGTGTTGTAGAATTAAATTAATCTAATGCCGAAATTTTATTGAGGCAAAAGAAGTAATAAATGTTTTATTTTTGATTATTTACTACTTCTTTTAAGAGGTAGTTTTTTTATTATATAGTTGAGAGGTGTTTTGTGGGAAATAGAATATCTGTAATATCTATAATGTTTGAAGATAACTTAGTTGCAAAAGAAGTAAATGACATTTTAAGTAATTATTCAAAAAATATAATTGCGAGGCTCGGACTTCCATATAAGGAGCAAAATGTAAATATAATATGTGTAGTTATTGATTCAACTGAAGATAATATAAATTCGCTGTCTGGAAAACTCGGGAAAATTGCGGGAGTATCTGTTAAGGCAAATTATATAAATAAAAAGTGAGCCGTAGTGGGGAGCAAGTATTTGTAGGGGCGAGCATTGCGAGCCCACAGTGAAGAAGAAGTCGTAGTGGTGAGCACTGCGAGCCAATAGTGAAAAAGAAGCCGTATAGGTGAGCCAAGTTGTAGAGGTGAGCACAAATTGTAGGTGCGAGCAAGTATTCGTAGTGGTGAGCATTGCGAGCCCATAATAAGCAAAATTTTTAAAGGGTGCACATATGAAAATAAGGACAAAAATTTTTTTAATACTGTTTCCTATAACAATATCTATAATTGCTATAGGTATAGGAAGAATGATGATATCTCCAACTGATATATTAAAAATATTGTTAGGAGATATGTCGGTTGATAAAGCGAGTAGGCTCGTTGTTATAAATATGCGAATCCCAAGAATTTTTTTAGCACTCCTCGCAGGGGCAGGGCTATCTGTAGCAGGACTTTGTTTTCAGGCATTATTTTCAAATCCACTTGCTACACCTGACACTGTTGGAGTTGCGAGTGGTGCAAGTTTTGGAGCAGTCATTGCAATACTTTTTTCTTTTAACTCACTTATGACACAAGTTTTTTCTATATTTGTAGGTATCATTGCAGTATTTGTGACTTGGATGGTTGCGAAGAGTAAAAATATGAATGTGAGTTTTTTGGTGCTTTCTGGGATAATGGTTGGTTCAGTTTTTAATGCTTTAATATCGCTCGTAAAATATGTGGCTGACACAGAGACGAAACTACCAGAGATAACTTATTGGCTCATGGGAAATTTGGGAGTTAGCAATTATAAGAATTTATATATAGGGGCTCCAATAATCATCATCAGTATATTTTTTGTATATCTTATGAGATGGAGACTTAATTTATTATCTCTTACAGAAGAGGAAATAATAAGTCAAGGAATAAATATAAAAATGTTAAGAGTTAGCATCATAACACTTGCTACTATGATGACAGCGAGCATAATATCTATGTGTGGACAAGTAGGTTGGGTTGGGCTCATAGTTCCACATATTTGTAAAATGAAAATAGGAAATAACCATAGTAAATTAGTTCCATTTTGTATATCAATAGGTGCAAGTTTTATGGTAATTGTTGATACTATGGCGAGAAGTTTAATAGCGAAAGAAATACCTATATCTATAATAACGGCACTTTTAGGTGCACCATTTTTTATATATTTATTGCAAGATATGAAAAGAAGGTCTGTATGAGTGATACTCGTGTTTTAAAAGTAAATGATTTGTCATTTTCATATGATAATAAAAAATATTTGTTTAAGAATTTGAATTTTGACATTAAAGAAGGAGAGTGTGTAGCAATACTTGGGCCAAATGGCAGTGGTAAAACTACACTTTTAAAAGTCCTCATGGGAATGTTAAAAGGAGAGGGAGATATTTTTTTATTTGATGAAAATATAAATTATATATCGGGGAGAAATTTTTGGCAGAAGGTATCTTTTGTGCCACAGCAGAGAAATGTAGAGAGTGATATGACAGTTTATGATAGCATAATGGTAGGGAGGAGTTGTTATATAGGAGTATTTGATAAACCACGGAAGATAGATTTTGATGAATGTGATAGAATTATAAATGAACTTTGTATAGAAAAATTAAAATATAGGAATTGTAAAACTCTAAGTGGTGGAGAATTGCAATTAGTGTTGATAGCGAGAGCACTTGTGTCTAATCCAAAAATTTTGATACTTGATGAACCAGAATCTGGGCTTGATTTTAGGAATCAGCTTGTGATACTTGATGTAATAGAGAGATTGAAGAAAAAAAACATAGTGAGTATATTTAACACACACTACCCAAAGCATGCATTACAAAAGGCGGACAAGACCATAATGCTTGGTGGCAGTGAAGTTATATATGGCAAAACAGAGGAAGTCATAGTAGAAAAAAATATTGAAAAAATTTTTGGAATAAGGGCTGTGATAAATGAAATAGAAGTGGATGGTGAAAAAATAAAAAATGTAGTGCCATTATATGTAGTTAGTAAGAATTAAAATATGTGTATATTTATTGAGTATTGAGTAGGAGGAAAAATGCTAACAGGTAAAGAAAAATTAAATGTTGATATTATAAGAGAGGAATTAGAACCAATTTTTCAAAAGCATAATGTGAAAAAAGCGATACTATTTGGGTCTGTTGCAAAAAATAAAAATAGTGTCAGTAGTGATGTAGATATATTAGTTGATAGTGGTCTAAAGGGTTTTAAATTTTTAGGTCTTGTAGAAGATATAAGACAAACTTTGAATAAGGAAGTAGATATAATAGATGTGAAGCATATAAATAGTGATTCGAGAATAGAAAAAGAAATAAATCAGACAGGAGTTTTAATATATGATTAAAGAAAGCATAAAAATTAGATTTGAAAAAATGATAAGATATTGTGATGAGTTAATTGAAAAAACTAAAAATAAAACTATAGATGATTTGTATAATGATGAAAATTTTGCTGAAGCAAGTTGTTTTGTTTTAGGTCTTATAGGGGAGCAGATTCCAGGGATAAAAACAAATTCTAATAATAATGTTGTAAAAGATGATGATTATGATGAGTTTTATCAAAAATATAATAATATTAATTGGAATGAAGTGAAGGGTGTGAGAAATAGAATTTTTCATAACTATGAAGGTGTAAATTTAGATTTGATATGGGAAATATTAGAAGAAATACCAGACTTTAAAAATAAATTAGTAGATATATTAAATAAAAACATATAAGCATATAAATATTTTTATAATAAAAAAGGGTAAAATCAGCATATTTATTAAATATATGGTATAAGACATAAAACTTTACAAAAAAGGAGGGGTTTATGGTTTCTTTTGCAGTGTATGGCAAGGGTGGTATAGGAAAATCAACTACGGTTAGTAATATCTCATGTGCACTTAGTGAAATGGGATATAAAGTGATGCAGATAGGGTGTGATCCGAAAGCTGATTCTACTATGAGCATACTTAATAATAAAAAAATTAAAACTGTGCTTCAAGTGATAAAAGAAAAAAACAATAATGTGGAAATTGATGACATAGTGGTAGAAGGTGACAAAGGTATAATATGTGCTGAGACTGGAGGGCCGACTCCGGGGCTTGGTTGTGCAGGAAGAGGAGTCATAGTTGCACTTGATAAAATAAAACAGCTCAATGTATATGAGAAATTTAATATTGACATAGTTATATTTGATGTTTTGGGAGATGTGGTGTGTGGTGGTTTTTCTATGCCTATGAGAAAAGGATATGCTGATTATGTGTATATTATTACTTCTGGTGAGAATATGTCTATACATGCAGCAGCAAATATTGGTATGGCACTTAATAATTTTAAAGATAGAGGATATGCAAAACTTGGAGGAATTATATTAAACCATAGAGATGTAGATAGGGAATATGAAAAAGTATTGGAACTCGCAAATGATTTGGGGACAAAAGTGATATCAGAAATAAGTAGAAGTGATATTGTGATAAAAGCAGAAAATATGAACAGAACTGTTGTAAGTGCTTTTCCAAATGATAAGATGTCAAATGAATATAGAGATTTAACAAAAAAAATACTTGTAGATATGGAGTGTAAAAGTTAGGGTTTTAAGTGCTCGCCTCTACAAAAAGGTTGTAACAAAAGGGGCTCGCAGTGCCACATTTACTTTAACTTCTACTTCCATCTCTACAAAAAGGTTGTAACAAAGGGGCTCGCAGTGCTCGCCCCTACGAAAAGATGGGTTCGCGGTGCTTGCCACTACAGTTTTGGGCTCGCAGTGCTTGCCCTAGGAAAAGATGGGCTCGCAATGCATGCCCCTACGGTTTTATGGGCTCGCAGT
>CAMJKC010000151.1 GCA_946406305.1 uncultured Lachnospiraceae bacterium | reverse complement strand
ATCATTTCCTCTGCCCTATTGCCCTTATTATAGGTAAGCTAATTCTTCTATTTAAAACATCTCTCCCAGTTGGATTATACCTTACCATCATTTCACCTTCTTTGTTTATATAATTATAAACATCATTTTCATCTATATATTCACTTATCATTTCATCATATACATCTGTTGTAAAATTATATACTGAAGTCATACCATAAAAAGGCACATTATATTCTCTTTTTCCCACATCATAGTCTGTCAAATTTTCAAAATATATTTTTTCTATCTTATAATCATCATCAAAAACATACTTATTTATGACTTCTGTATTTCCTTCTATGGAATTGTTACTCCTATCATAAATACCATACATATTTTCAATTTTATTCTTCATAACGGTAATGTCATACCTATTTCCTTCATTTCTCTCAACCTCAAAATTCTTTACGATTAAAGTCCTCCCATATATGTCTTCTACATCATAAGAATATAATTTTATTGTTGAATTACTTTCAATAAATCCTAAAAATTTTGCATTCTCATAATATTCTGGTATATTGTTATCAAGATAATACTTAACTACTTTAGTGTTAGGATAATAACATGTCAAGTCTGCTTGCATTTCATTATTTCCTATAGGTGAATTAAAAACTCTCATCTTAGGAAGTTTTATAATCTCTCCACTTTTTATAGTCCCTATGTATAATGTCTTTCCATAAGTAATAATTGAAGCATCTAAAATGTCATAATCAAGCATATTTCTTACTTCTCCAACTAAAATGTTATCATATATTTTGAGAGACACACCTATTGGATACTCACTATTTAAGTCATTTCTGTTGTTGTAAACAAATATATTTGATTCAAAATTTTTTGCTTTATTTACTTCTACAAGCAACTCAGTGTTGTCATTTCTTATATCGACTGTTTTTATATTGTCACTATTTTCCCTTTTAAAAATAGGCGAAGAATTATTTTTAATAATAGGATAGAGTGTGTTATTTGTGCTCGTTGCAAAAGAATAATTATCATTTCCACTTGTTATAAAATTAAGTATCGCCGTTTCTCTCGTGCTTCCCTCTGAAAGCTCTGTTATGTCAACATAATTTAAAAAAGTTTTTTCTCTTCTCGTTTTTGTTGACAACACACACACAAGTATAAAAGTAAAAACTGATACTAAAAAAACACATCTTTCATAATATTTAATTTTATTCTTATTCCTCAAAAAGCCATATAATATAATCAATACTATAATAATATACATAATGACCACAAACGCTATATAAAAAACATCTGGCACTTTTGACAAATCTGCTACACTCACTATGCTTTTCATATTTTCATAACTATTTGACTCGTTTGCTCTTGAATTTATATCCATCCTATCAAGCCTTGCATTTCCTAAGGTTTCTTCTATTAAGTGTAATATAAATTCATCTTCATTAGAAAATAAACTATCCAAATCGCAATAATCAAATATTGCATTTGAAATAATACTGTCCCCTATGTTTAAATTATAAATATATGTAAATCTTTCTTTACTATACACAGGGGTGTTGCCATTTATATTGTAAAGTGTCACAGGGACTTCTACTTCGCTATATATTTCATCATACCTCGTCCACATACCATTTAGGTTTAATTTTTTATTTTCTACTATCATAGGACCCGTAACTAAATTTTTTAAAGCTCTTGGGAAACTCAAATCTCCTTTTGACCCTGTGCCCAAGAAAATTACTTTACCGTCATTTATAAAATCTGTCAAAGCAGCATTAAAGGCTCCCATATATTCATTTGTCTCATCAAATTCATACCCCGTTATAAGTAAACAGTCAATTTGGTCAAGTATTCTTCTATTTGTCATAAATTCTTCCATATCTATATATAAAAGTTTTGTCCTTATATTTCCATCTCTCAAAAATATACCATCAAAATATTCTAATTTCCCTTCTTCTCTCGTCAATGCTCCTATTACAAGTCGATTTTCTACTGTCGCTAAATCAATATTTATTCTCTTATCTATTACAAAAATTCCATTATTATCAAAAACTTCTACTATTATTGTATTAAATTTATCGGATATTGCGATCTCTGTTGCTTTTTCCACAGTGCTCATACTCTCTACATCAAACTGATAATGATACTTATATATGCTGTCATTTGACTCATACACACTTATAACAAATTCACCACTAAAGCTCTCTACATCTTTATTTACAATCTCAACATTAAGAGGCAAAAGGTTTCCTACTCTTGCCATCCCATCTATGCTATAATAAGTATCTATTCTCAAATTTGCACAAAAAATATTTTTACTAAAAAGTAAAATTGTAAAAATTGAAAATATAAATATTTTTTTAATCGTTGTATATATTTTCATCTTCGTTATCATTATTTATTTTTAAAGTAACTTTAAATTCTGTTCCATTTTTGTCGCTTTTTACAGATAAATTTCCTTTATGCAAATCTACTATATTTTTTGCTATGGCAAGCCCAAGCCCTGACCCTGACACTTTGCTATTTCTTGAAGTGTCCACTCTATAAAATTTATCAAACAACCTCTTTATAGACTCTTTTGGTATGACCCTTCCATAATTTATAATAGATACATAAAAAGTATCATCCACATTTTTTACCAACTTGATAATTATTTTCTTCCCTTCTCTTCCATATTTTATCGCATTGTTTATCAAGTTTTCAAAAAGTCTGACCATAAGTTTTGGGTCTGCTTCTACTAAAAGATTTTCTTCACTGCTGTCAAACTCATAAGATATTTCTGCTTTTTCAAATAAAGGATAAAGTTCTTGTATTAACTGCTCTATGAGTTTTACCATATCAAATCTCTCTATCTTTAAAGATAATTTCCCATAATTTAGTTTTGTAAAAGCAAATAAATCTTCTATTAAAACTTCAAGCCTTTTTGATTTTTCATAAGCAATGTTTACATAATTCTTTTTCTGCTCATCTGTCAATTTTTCATTTGTTTCTATGATTTCAAGGTATCCAAGTATTGAAGTGAGGGGCGTCCTTAAATCATGTGCTATATTTGTAATAAGCTCATTCTTCTGCTTTTCGCTCTCCCTCTCACTCTCAAGCAACTCGCTTATCCTTATCTGCATCACATTCAAATCTTCTGCCATTGCAGAAAATTCATCATTTGTATCTATTACAATCTCTTCTGTAATATTTCCACTTGATATTCTGTTTATTGCATTATATATTTCTATCATGCTTATATATTTTTTTCTCTCAAGTAATACAAAAGTGATAGTAAAAACTACCACTCCAAAAACCAACGCTATAAACAAACTCAAAAAATTTTCATTTGCATTTATCTTGTTTGCATTTCTATCTACTATATTTGTATTTTGAACTATAACAAAATTATAAATCAAAAATAATGTAATGACTAAAAAAACTACTGCTGACAGAATAATATTTACAAAAATCCTCACATAATAATTTTTTAAAAAATTATTTTTCAATTTTATATCCTATTCCCCACACAGTTGTTATGATTTTTTCTTGTCTCTCATCTTCTTTTAACTTGTTTCTAAGTCTCCTTATGTGAACCATAACCGTGTTTGTCGTATCATAATTTTTTTCATTCCACACATTTTCAAATATTTCATCGGTTGAAAAAACTTTCCCTGCATTTTTTGCAAGAAGATACAATATGTCAAATTCAATCTTTGTAAGGCTTATCTGCTCTCCATCAACCAACACTTCGTGGAATTTTTTGTTTATACTCAAATTTCTTATTTCAATTCCTTCTGTATCTTCTTCTTCATTTGCCATAGGATTAAGCTGTATGAATCTACGAAGTTGTGCCTTTACTCTTGCAAGAAGTTCAAGTGGCTTTATTGGCTTTGTTATATAATCATCAGCTCCTATGTTTAACCCTTGTATTTTATCTTTCTCCGTAGTCTTTGCAGTAACTATTATGACTGGCACATTTGACTTTTCTCTTATTCTTTTTAATGTCTCTATGCCATCAAGTTTTGGCATCATAAGGTCAAGTAAAATTAAATCATACTTATTTTCTTCAAGCAACTTTAAACACTTCTCACCATCATTTGCTTTGGTGACATTATAATCTTGACTCATAAGATGTATCTCTATTAAATCTGCAATTTCTTTTTCATCATCCACAACAAGTATATTTTTTGCACTCATTTTAATATATCTCCTTTATAAACTACTATATATTATATCTTATTTTTACAAATCATTCAATTAGTTTTTGTGCAGTAATATTTTAACAAAAAAAATACTTGTATTTTAATACAAGTATTTTTTTTGTTAAACAAATATTGGTTTTAGGTTATAGAATT
>CAMJKC010000150.1 GCA_946406305.1 uncultured Lachnospiraceae bacterium | reverse complement strand
TATCTCATCATTATTTAATAATTCAATCCCCCTATCCAATGAAATTACATTATTAAATAATGATGAATCTATCTCATCATTATTTAATAATTCAATCCCCCTATCCAATGAAATTACATTATTATTTTTTATATCATTATTCTCTATCGTTTTACTTTCTATATTATCATCACTTGTATTTATTTCTTCACTTTCAAGAATGTTAGTAGTTTCATTTTTAGTATCAATGTTTTTCTTTTTAGAATTTTTAACATCTAAACTAAATACACTTATCATAATAAATAATATAATAAGATATCCAAATAAAATTTTAAATTTTGATTTGTTATTTTTTTCCATTTTCATAAAAACCTATTAAGGGCACCTCAAAAAGTCATAATTTTTGACTTTTTCGAGTTATGGTGCCCGCAGGAGCCCCTAAAAGTTCGCACTTTTGAAAAACAAGTTTTTCAAGTGCCACCTTTTAGAGGTTCCCTTAATTAATATATTAAAATTGATTTACTACAAAGCCAAAACACATATATTATATGTATTCTATAGGTATAAGATAATTATCCTTATCTAATTTTATAAAATCTTTTGAATTGCATATAAGGCCACCTGTCCCAATATTTACGGTAGGATAAGCTTCTGCAAGAATTCTAAATTTTTTTATATCTTTAATATTTGGGGTCATTGTTTTTTTTATTTCTATCGGATACAAAGTATTATCTTCATAAATAAGTAAATCTATTTCATTACTATTTGTATCTCTATAGTAATAAATATTAGGCTTCATCCCATTATTCCTATAACTCTTAACAATTTCACTAACCACAAATGTTTCATAAATATTTCCAGCTATAGCTCCATTCATTAAAGTTTCTTTTGTATACCAACCACATAAACTTGAAACTATTCCAGTATCAAGAAAATATATTTTAGGTGATTTTATAATTCTCTTAGTTACATTTAATGAAAAAGGATACAATAAAAACACCAAATCTGAAGCAATCAATACTGATAGCCAATTTTTAATTGTCTTATTATCTACCCCTACATCTTTTGCTATATCATCATAATTCAAAATTTGTCCTGTTCTTGATGCAAGAGAAATTATAAATTGATTAAATTGCAATTCATTTTTTATATTAATTATTTGCCTAACATCTCGTTCTACATAAGTAGTAACAATATTTGCATAAAAATCTCTTACATCTTCTATGTTCTTATCATAAATTTCAGGATAACTTCCTTTCAAAATACGATTCCATAACTCATCATTTGAAATATTCTTTTTGATTTTAATATTCTGTAAATAACTTTCTATAGGCAAAAATTTTTCTTTAGAATTATGTAATGAATATATCTCTCTATTACTTAATCCTGCCATTTCAACAATTGCTATTCTTCCTGCTAAACTTTCAGAAACATTATTCATAAGTTCGTATTTTTGAGAACCAGTAAGTATGATTTTTTTAGTCAAGTTATTTCTTTTATTCTCATCAATAAAAAATTTTAAATCAGAAAATATTTTTTGTAATCTTTGAACTTCATCCAATATAAACTTATCTTCACTGTTACATAAAAAACTAATAGGGTCATCATTTAATGCCATATAAATATTATTATTATCAAGTGTATTAAAATAAAAATCAGAAAACTCTTTTATGAGCATTGTGCTCTTTCCAACTTGGCGAGATCCAGTTAATAGAATACAATCATAATTTTTTATCAAAAGCCTTATTTTACTGCTTATATCACGGGTAAAATACATATCATACCTCTATATTTAGTATTATTTGGACTATAACTCCATTTTATACTAAATAATGTATTTTGTCAATGTTATATTATAAACAAATTTTTAATTTAGGGTGTTATCATATTTAACTTTAGTAAATCTATTTACACCATCTCTCTACCAAGTTTAAATGCAGTTTCACATTCTTTTGGAAAAACTTCTTCATGTCTTTTCTTTTTTGCATCAATGTCAAAAAGTGTCCACTCCCAATCAAGTTTACTATAATCATTTAATTGTAATGTATTACCACTGATCAAAGTCTTTGTTGGGCCTATAAATCTTTCAAATGTATTTTTATAATTCTCAACTAAATTAACATAATTAGTATCTGGTGCATTAGATGTCATAATAAAAAGAACTGGTATTTTATTTTCATTACAACAATAATTTTCTACATTATAAGTAAGGTTTTGAAAAATTAATCTTTCATATAATGCTCTAAATGCAGCACTCACTTCTGACAAATAATTAGGTGAACCAATAATTAATCCATCTGACTCTCTTATACTATCAAGAACTTTTGTGAGACCATCTTTTATAATACAATGTCCTCTGTTTTGATTTTTTTTACATCCAAAACAAGATACACAACCTGTAAATTTTTCAAGTCTATACAAATCAAATCTTTCTATAACTGCCCCTTTCTCTTCTGCACCTCTTGATGCATTATCTAATAATGTTGCTGTGTTATAATTTAACCTTGGACTCGCATTTACTACTACAATTTTTTTCATTTTTATTTCTCCAAATTTATTTATATACTTTATCTCTACTTGCAATTTTTATTATCTCAATTATTAAAACTTTATCTTTAATTTTTGCAATTATTCTAAATTTCCCTGCCCTATATCTCCAAAATCCTTTATATTCCCCTTTTAATGCTTTCCCTATTGCTCTTGGATTTTTAACATTTACTAAATTATGATTTATCCAATTAAATAAATAAGCAGATGTTCGTTTGTCCATTTTCTTTAATTCTTTTAATACATCTGCTTTAATTTCAACCTTAAACATTTTTATACCCCAACCAATCTTCTTGCTTCTTCAAATGAATAAGATTTTCCCTTTTCTGCTTTTTTTATAGCCTTAATCATATCTTTATCATATAAATAAGCATCTTTTATTTCTTCCATTAGTGCATCTTTAACTAATTTAGATATATTGCATTTTGTTAATTCTGCATAATTATTAACTTTTTCTAATTCTCTTTTTGTCAATTTTATTGTTATTGTGTTTTCCATAACTTATTCCTCCTAATATGTTCTATTCCTATATTTTTTTCCACAAATCCATTCTCCATTTTATTTCTCAAAAAATATGATTATTATTTCTTCTTTCTCAAATGTCTTTTTTGTTGGATTATGTCTTCAGTTTTCCTTTAACTCACATATTTTATACCACAATATATCAAAATTTTTCTCTACTCTATCCCAGTCATATATGATATTGTCTATGTTTTCTTGTGTTCTCTTAGTATCTTCTCTATGATTTTTTAACCTTCTGATGTCATTGTTTATTACATTTATATAGTCTATAAATATTGATTTTATATACTCTCATTTATATTTTACTTATTTATGGGTTATCTCGTCAAGTGTTTTTTGGTAGTATTTAACCTAATATTACATATTCTTTTCAATTTCTATCGTCTACATTTTCCATTAATTGCATTATGCTTTCTATATTTTTTCAATCAGTTTTGTCTATTTCCTTTAATGCATCACTCCTTGTTTTATTGTTTCATCTCTTTCTCTTTCAGTATCTCTTATCATTTTCATTATTAATATTGTTTTTTTAGAATTGATTTTAATTGTTATTAAATTTTCAGGTCTCGGTTCATTTTATTTTTATCTTTCTTTGTAATATTTTTCTTTTTCTTCTTGTGTCATTTTTACATGTTTTGTTTCTTCTAGTATTCTTTTTTCTTTTTTTATAATTTAAATATATCCATTTTTTCTCTTCATCTAATTTTTTTATAGTTTTATCTTGTTTTTACTTTATTACTTGATTTATTGTATCTAATATTTCATTTTTATCAATACTACTACTTGATGAAATATATGGATTTATTATTTCTTCTATTCCTGTTTTAATATTCTTATAATCTATTTGACTGTCAGTTGATGTAATTATGTTCATTAAATCATCTGCCATATTTTTTATTTTTTCTTTATCAACATTTTTATCAGGATTTACACTATTATTATATATATCTACCAAATCATCCACTTTGTCTATTATCTTATTTTTAGTGTCATCATTTGGATTTTTGATAAAATCATATACATTTATAATATTAGTTCCAATACCATCCACCCAATTTCCTATCGCTCTTGTAGCTGCTATTCTAATAAAAATTAGGAAACTTGTTAAAAATATTAATAAAAAACATAATATTGAAGAAAAAATATATAATGATTGCTTCTTAATTCTCACTTCTTCATTTTGTAATTTGTTTTTATTTTTTATGAATTTAACTAATAAAAAAATATACAAAACAAATATTACTACTAAAAGAATATACCATTTAAGTAAAA
>CAMJKC010000149.1 GCA_946406305.1 uncultured Lachnospiraceae bacterium | reverse complement strand
ACGAGCACAGTGGTCAACATTATTAGTACCAACTCCTGCACTCAAGAATTTTTGGAATAAATAATTATCTTCATTTATAGTTCTTGCTGATGAAAATCCTGCAATAGCATCTCCACCAAATTTATCTCTAACTTCTATTATGTGCTTTGCTGCAAAATCAAGAGCCTCTTCCCAACTAACTTGAACAAGTGGACTGTGTTTTCCACCTTTTCTTATCATAGGATGAACTAAACGATCTTTATGATTTACAAAATCATATGCAAATTTTCCTTTTACACAAAGTAAGCCTTCGTTTGATGGACCATTTGCAGGTTTTGCATCTACTATCTTGCCATCTTTTACTGAATATTCTATTTGACAACCTACACCACAATAAGTACAAGTTGTTACAACTTTTTTTGTCTCCCATTCACGGAATTCATTTTCAGATTTTGGCATAAGAGCACCTACTGGACAAACAGATACACAGTTTCCGCAAGATACACAATCAGTGTCTGCCATTCCAACAAGGCCGTCATTGTATGCTTTAAGTTTCATTTCTACTGTTACTTCTTTGTCAGCTGATAATTTTAATTTCTCTCTGTAAACAGAATCTTTGATGTTTGGCATTACATAATTAAGACCACCTGACTTATACATAACAAGAGCATTTACTCCAACGAGCTCTGCACATGTCTTTACACATTTGCCACATCTTATACATTTTTCTAACTCTTGGAAATAAAAACGATTTGACATATCTTTGTTTCTAACGATATGTGGAGTTTCTTTTTCCTTATCTTTGATGCCATATAATTCACAATACTTTTGCAATTTACATGCACCTAATTTTACACAGTTGACACAATCCATTGGATGGATAGATACAATTTTTTTCAAAATTTCTTTACGAGCCTCTTTTACTTTGCTTGACTCTGTAAGAACTTTCATTCCATCAACTGCTTCTGTGTCACAAGCTGTAACTAAATCTTTACTTCCTTCAACTTCACACGAACACATTCTGCATTTGTCAATTTCACCACACTTTTTGCAATCATATTCTTTAAATCTTCCATACTCATCATGACAAAAAGTTGGTATAGATATTCCAAGTTTTTCTGCAGCTTCAAGTATCGTGCTACCATTTTCTACTTCGACTTGCCTACCATTGATAGTTAACTTTACCATAATGTTCTCCTTTTTTTAGATTTTTTATTTATTTACAATGTCAAATAAATCAAAATTATTTTTTATAAACTTTCTATTTCATTTGTAAAATAAAATATAACGAGCATTTATAATATATTTAGTTTATAAAATATTTTTATATTTTTAGTAAATAATACACCTAATATATGCAGTTAGTCAACTTTAACTTTCATTATTCTTATTCTTTTAAATTATTTTTGTGCATTCGCTACATTTGCTATATTTATTGAGTATTTTTGATTTCTTTTTTATGCAATATATATGCCAGAATTTCTGAATATCCCCTCAAAAGCCGCATTATTCTTATTTGTAAATATTATTTTAATTATTCTAATTATGAAATATTATCTTGTATTATGGTGCTATCAAAAAAACATCAAAAAAAAAGGTCCTTTAGGGGACTTTAATTAGGGATTTTTTGTAAAGACAGTTTTTAGGCATAAAAAGACCACATATTGAGTTTTAACTCGTATGTGGTTTTTATTTAAACCATTTTAACAAAAATTCCTCGATTATTAGATTAAATTCCGTTTCTCAAACTAATTTCCGTTTTAAATTAATATCATTTTGATTTAAATTATCAAATACATGGCCTTTAGGTATTACATATCTTATAAGTTCATAGTTTTGTTCTATAGAACCTTTTTGATAAGAAGCATAAGAATCACAATAAAATTTATTGGTAATTTTTCTACCAGTTTTATAATCTTTTTCAGTTGTGTTAGGATTAGCAAATTTCAAACCTCTATCCGTAAGAATAACTCTGAATAGTTTTTTAAATAAAGTTCTTCCTAAAGTTTCTTGTAAATAGATAAATATTTTAGTTACATTTTCACTTGTTTTTTCATTTAATGTAAGAGCATTAATAAATTCTGATTCTTGCTTACTTAATACATTACTCATAGTTTTCTACCTCAAAATTTGATATTTTATCAATAACATTATTGATAATATTAGTTATTATAGCAAGCATCACACTATTGCTTTTTTCTAAAATAATCAAAATAAAAAACTGGCACATACTGCCAGTTCACACATTATTAAAATTATGTCTTTGTTGCACATAAAATTATAATTAGTTACCTCCAATTCAAAGGAAACCCGTATTCAGTAATCTTAACAGATTTATATTTAATAAATATTTTTTCAATTTTCTCTCTTAATATATCTTTATCACTTATGAGTAAAATTTGTTGTAAAATAAGATAATAACTATAAAGTTTATCATCTATTGTTTTACCTCTTATGCTTAATAATTTTGAAGAGTTCGCACTATTAAGTATAGGCTTTGTAATAAATTTCCTCCCGTATAACCTATGACCATGTGCACAGAAATTTCTTAGTAAACTTAAACAATACAAATGCTTTGATAATACACTTACCTTAGGATATCCCACAAATTTAACTATTTGATTTTTTATCTTTAAGGTCAATAAATCATATAGTTAAGTAATATCCGAAAAAGTCATAAGTTCTACATATATCCACAATGGTAATTTATCATCATATTTATCTTTATAATGTTTTAAATATAACTCATACTTTTCATCTTGCGACTTAACTTTATCTACTTTACCTATAATTTTATAAAAAGTATTATATCTTTGTGCAGTAATCTTAGCATAATCCTTGTTATTAGGTTTAATTTTATATGGTTCTATACAATAATTGTTTATATTCTTATAATCATATGGGTCTTTAGTAATCATTGAATATGTGTATGCAAATATAGATTTAATACGGCACTCAACTTTAGCAATTGCTTCAAATAAAACATTTCGCATTTCAGCATCACAATTATAAATATCTATAATATCAGATGATGTTATATTTTTGTCAAACGTATCATTCTTTCTGAGCGATAAGGTATATCCACTTATCCTATAATAGTTATTATTAAGTAAAAAATTCTTAAAATCTTCTTCATCAATAATATTGAGTCCACGTGATTTAAGTATTGTAAGTTGTTCTTCAATAGTTTTAAACTCTTTTTGTTGCATAAAATCTCCAAAAAATAAAAAGCCCCAAGTTTGCATTTCTTCAAAGAAGATAGAGGCATGGGGAATTGTTGGTATTATAGTAACACATACTACTGCAGAATGCAACTATTTTTTTCCTAATAATAAAGTCAAATATAAAATTGTCTTGTACACATATCATTATATCACTATTAATTAAATTTATTGTTTGTCTTTAATTTTCCTAACGCATTGTTTGTTATTTCATGAACTTTATTTACAGGTATATTATAATACCTTGCGATTTCATCCGCCTCTCTTGGAGCTGGGCTAAGTCCTAAATCTGATATGCCAAACCTCACTTTTATTATGTCTTGCTCTAACTTAGTTAATTCAGTTAGTTTTTGTTTTAAGGTTTCTATATCAGTTCTTTTTGTTGTTTCTTTGGCATCTTTGGTATGAAGTTAAATAACCACTCTCCATTTAAATCATTGTATAGGTCTTTCGCCAGTTGCATTAAGTCTTTTTCATTGTTTTTATTCCATTTTTTGAAAAAGATAGGTTCATGCTCTTTTAATTGTTTTTGATGTTTTACAATGTCTAAGAATGTATATATTTGCCAGTATTGTTGCTCATTTATTTCACCAGTCTCTATATCTACCTTTCCATAACTTGGTATATATTTCATTAGTCAAGAAAAAGTATACACAAAAGTTTAATTTTTATTTTATATTATTATCGATATAATATTTTTGTTTATATTGCATAGGTGTTAAATAATTTAATGCTGCTGCTAGTCTTTCATAATTAAAATAATAAATATAGTTTTCTAATGCTGCTTTGATATTTTCTCCTTTCGCTAACATAAAATCTCTTAACAATTCTTCTTTAGTCCAACCGTTTATTGCTTCCATTATTATAGCAATATAATAGGGGAATTTAATTCACATATTTAACCGTATCGAAATCGATACCTTTATAACAACAAAAATCGACATATATGGTAATTAATACCAAATAATGCGATTTTTCAAAACAAATGTTTAATCCCTATGTTAAACAGCCATTAACCTCTTCTTTTATACATCCTAATTCACTATATTTTCTTTTTACTTCTTATAAACTCCATTTGCTTAAGGCTTAAATTATTTTTATTTATAATAAAGCCCATATTC
>CAMJKC010000148.1 GCA_946406305.1 uncultured Lachnospiraceae bacterium | reverse complement strand
ATAATTATAAATATATATTTTTTTACATTTTTAACCCATAGTAAATTGACTTTATTCTGTTTTTAAATATACTTGAAAAGTGAATAAAAATTTTATATAATAACGATATGGTAAAGTTTAGTAAAAAAATAATTTTATTTTTGGTAATTTTTTCATTTATATTTAATAATGTAAATTGTGTTAGTTTTGCTACATCTTTTACAAAAAAAACAGTAGAAGAAGAGAGGGAAAGAGTAAGAAAAAGCAGATCAAATCCCAGTATAATAACAGAGCACATAACAAAAAATTATCAATCTTCTAAAAATGACTTGGGGGAAATTCCAGAAGAAGGTGTTGCTCCAGGGGGGGATGAGATTAACCCTACTGTAGAAAAGAGAGATGACATCCCAAGTAATGTCATATTTGAAAATTGGTTAGTAAATGCAATTAACTCTACTTTTGAAAATGGTCAATATGTATATTTTAAATTTGATAGTGAAAAAATTTATGCAGTTAATGTTTGGTTCAATGGTTTATCAGAAGAAATATATAAATATATGACTGTGCAAAATACTGAAGACCCAATCGAAAAAATAAAGGATAAAATTAGAGGATTTAACGAAACAGCATATCACAATTTGTTGTATTTAGAGATGGATGATTGGAATTTTGTTATGAATGTTTTAGATGATAGAGATTATAGAAACATAGTTTTAAATTATACAAATGGTCAAGTGATTTACAGTATTACAGAATAAAAAAACGAATGCTCGCATATATGTGCGAGTTTTTTGTTTAGTTTTATTTTTTTTGATAGTTGAATTTTATAATTAAAAGTGATAAAATTGAACACAAAATGTTAAATATTATAAAAAAAAGTTAAGAAATGGAGGAATATTTATGGCTAGAAAAATGAAGACAATGGATGGAAATGAAGCCGCTGCACTCGCTTCATATGCATTCACAGAGGTCGCTGCTATATACCCTATAACCCCTTCATCAGTTATGGCTGAGCATACAGATGAGTGGTCAACAGTAGGTAGAGAAAATATTTTTGGAGAGAAAGTCGTTGTAAAAGAGATGCAATCAGAGGGAGGTGCAGCTGGTGCTGTTCATGGGAGCCTTGCGGCAGGAGCACTTACAACTACTTATACGGCATCACAAGGGCTTTTACTTATGATTCCTAATTTATATAAAATTGCAGGAGAAAGACTTCCAGGAGTTTTTAATGTATCAGCAAGAGCAGTAGCAAGTCATGCATTATCAATTTTTGGAGATCATTCTGATGTATATGCTTGTAGGCAAACAGGTGTATGTATGCTATGTGAGTCATCAGTACAAGAGGTTATGGACTTGACTCCAGTAGCACATCTTTCTGCTATAAAAGGTCGTCTTCCTTTTATAAATTTCTTTGATGGATTTAGAACTTCACACGAGATACAAAAAGTTGAAGAGTGGGATTATAAAACTTTAAAATCACTTGCAGATATGAAAGCAATTAAAAATTTTAAAGATGAAGCTATGAATCCAAATCACCCAGACCAAAGAGGTTCAGCACAAAACCCTGACATATTCTTCCAAGCAAGAGAAGCATCAAATGCTGCATATGATGAGATGCCATACATAGTAGAAGAATATATGAATAAAATTAATAGTAAAATTGGAACAGATTATAAATTATTTAATTATTATGGTGCAAAAGATGCAGAGATAGTTATAGTTGCAATGGGTTCTGTATGTGAGACTATAGATGAGACTATTGATTATTTGAGAAAGAGTACAAAAGCAAAAATAGGTGTGATAAAAGTAAGACTTTATAGACCATTTTCAAGAGAACATTTTATAAAAGCAATACCATCTTCTTGTAAAATTTTATCAGTTCTTGATAGGACAAAGGAAGCAGGTTCTATTGGTGAGCCATTATACCTTGATGTGCTTGCTGCTATAAAGGGAACAAAATTTGAAAAAGTTAAAGTTTTATCTGGTAGATATGGACTTGGTTCTAAAAACACTACACCAGAGCAAATTGCTGCTGTATTTAAAAATACAAAAAAAGCGAGATTTACAATAGGTATAGATGATGATGTTTCACTTTTATCACTAAAAGAAGAAAAGCCATTTAATTCTACTAAAAAAGGAACTACTTGTTGTAAGTTTTGGGGCTTAGGTTCAGATGGAACAGTTGGAGCTAATAAAAACTCAATAAAGATTATAGGCGATAATACAAAATTATATGCTCAAGCATATTTTGATTATGATAGTAAAAAATCAGGTGGGCTTACTTGTTCACATTTGAGATTTGGCGAATCTCCAATTAAGTCAACTTATCTTATTTCAAAAGCTGATTTTGTTGCTTGTCACAATGAATCATATATATAAATATAAAATGGTAGAGGACTTGGTAGATGGTGGAACATTCTTATTGAACTGTCACTACACAGTAGATGAATTAGAAGAAAAGCTACCTGCTTCTATGAAAAAATACATTGCAGACCACAAAATAAATTTCTATATAATTGATGGTGTGAAAATTGGTATTGAGACAGGTATGGGTGCAACTCGTATAAATACGATTTTACAGTCTGCATTTTTTAAGCTCACAGGTATTATAGAAGAGAAGAAAGCTATATCTTTAATGAAGGAGGCTGCAAAGAAAACCTATGGCAACAAGGGTGAAGATGTAGTAAAGAAAAATTGCGATGCTATAGATAGAGGGGCAACTGGAATAGTAAAGGTAAATGTTCCAAGCAGTTGGAAAAGCATTAAAGTAACAGCGGAAAAACCACAAACTATAAAAGGCAGTAAAGAAGTAGTTGAATTTGTAAAGAATATACAGATACCAGTAAATAATAGAGAAGGAGACAAATTACCAGTATCTGCATTTGTAAAATATATGGACGGAAAAACTCCATCTGGCACATCAGCACATGAGAAGAGAGGTGTGGCAGTAAGAGTTCCAGTTTGGAATAAGGACAACTGTATACAATGTAATTTCTGTTCATTTGTATGTCCACATGCTGTTATAAGACCAGTAGCTATGACAAATGAAGAAGTAAAAAATGCACCAAGTGGAATGCAAGTAAAAGATATGAATGGAATGCCAGAATATAAATTCTCAATAGTGACATCTGTTTTAGATTGTACAGGATGTGGTGTGTGTTGTGAAGCTTGTCCTGGTATGAGAGGCGAAAAAGCTATAAAGATGGTTGAGCTTGATAAAGCACTTAATACTCAAGAGTATTTTGACTATGCAAATATTTTAAAAGAAAAAGATGATGTTGCAGAGCATTATAAAGAGACTACAGTTAAAGGTTCACAATTTAAAAAACCTTTACTTGAGTTTTCAGGTGCTTGTGCTGGATGTGGAGAGACACCTTATGCAAAATTAGTTACTCAATTATTTGGAGATAGAATGTATATAGCAAATGCAACTGGTTGTTCTTCTATATGGGGAAATTCATCACCATCAACTCCATATACTAAAAACAGCAAAGGGAGAGGTCCAGCTTGGAATAATTCATTGTTTGAAGACAATGCAGAATTTGGATATGGTATGATGCTTGCTCATAGCACATTGAGAAAGTCACTTATAAAAGTTGCAGAAGAACTTATGACAAAGTCAGAAGGAAATTTAAAAGTAGCATTAAATGAATATTTGAATACACAAAATAATTCAAAGAATAATTTAGTCGCAACAGATAATCTTGTTGAGTGTTTAAAAAATAGCAAGAGTGAATTAGCAAAAACATTACTTGATAAAAAAGATTTCTTGTCAAAGAAGAGTCAATGGATATTTGGAGGAGATGGCTGGGCATATGATATAGGCTTTGGTGGGCTTGACCATGTATTGGCATCAAATGAAGATATAAACATAATGGTATTTGATACAGAAGTTTATAGTAATACAGGTGGACAAAGTTCAAAAGCAACTCCAAGTGGTTCAGTGGCACAGTTCGCTGCAGGCGGAAAAGAAGTTAAGAAAAAAGATTTAGCCTCAATAGCAATGTCATATGGCTATGTATATGTTGCTCAAATCGCTTTAGGTTATGATATGAACCAAGCAATAAAAGCAATAACAGAGGCTGAAAATTATAATGGTCCATCTCTCATAATTGCTTATGCACCTTGTATTAACCACGGTATAAAGAAAGGAATGGGCAAATCTCAAATAGAAGAAAAATTAGCAGTTGAATGTGGATATTGGCATACATTTAGATTTAACCCTATGGCAGAAGACAAATTCACACTTGATAGCAAGGAACCTGATTTTAATAAATATAATGAATTCTTAGCTGGAGAAGTTAGATATTCATCTCTCGCTCTAAAAAATAAAGAAAAAGCAGTTGTATTAGATGAGAAAAATAAAAATGAGTCTATTGCAAGATATAATTATTTGAAGGCATTAG
>CAMJKC010000147.1 GCA_946406305.1 uncultured Lachnospiraceae bacterium | reverse complement strand
GAGATATGGATAATTTGACAGCTGGTTTTCAAAGGTCAAATTTTATAGTATTAGGAGCAAGACCTGGAGAAGGAAAGACTTCCCTTGCTATGAATTTAGCATTTAATATGGCTAAAAAATACAAATACAATGTTGCTTTTTTTTCGCTTGAGATGACTGGTGTTGAATTATATATGAGGCTCACAGCGATGGAGTCACATATAAGTAGTGATAAACTGAGAAGTGGGAGATTAACAGAAGAACAGATAGAAGAAGTAGTAGGGGCTACTGTATCAGCATTAAATATTCCTAATTTATTTATCAATGAGTCTTCATATTTAACTATATCAGAACTTAGAAGTGAATGTAGAAAATTAAAAAGTGAAAATAAGTTAGATATTGTAATGATTGACTATCTACAGCTTATGCATGCTGGACTTGATGGATATCAAAATGCAAAACAAAAGTTAATAAACAATAGACAAGAAGAAGTGGCAGAAATATCAAGGTCACTAAAAGCATTGGCGAAAGAATTGGATGTTCCAATACTTGCACTTGCACAGTTAAAAAGAGAAAGTGAAGGAAAAAAACCTCAAATGTCAGATCTTAGAGAGTCTGGTGCGATAGAGCAAGATGCTGATGTCATTATGTTTATAAGTAAAGAAAAAGAAAATGATTCAAATAAAGAAAGTGATAGTCAAAAGACAGAAATTATATTTGCAAAACACAGAAATGGTAGAACGGATTCAGTATTTATTAGATTTGATAGAGCTACTACTAAATTTAGTAATTATAGCAATGAATCTCCAGATTGATGTTAAAAAGACACAAAAAATACATATTTTATAGGCATTATAACTACTTGAAAAGATTTTTATAATATAGTAAAATTATCCTTTAGGAGAATATATGATATTTGAGAAAATAAATGACAATTCAATAAGGTGCATAGTTGAAAAAGAGGAACTTTTAGAGAGACATATAAATGTTGATGATATGGCATATGGTTCAAAAACTACTATAAATTTTTTTAATGAGTTGATGCAGATGGCAGATATGGAACTTGGTTTTACACCAGGTAATCCAGTTATGATAGAAGCAGTTCCACTTGGTGGTGGTTCTATGGAGATAACAGTTACAAAAGTTGAAGACCCAGAAGAGTTAGATGTAAGATTTTCAAAATTTACTCCTATGAAGGTTGAGCCTATGAATACCATATTTGATATACTCGGGACTGCATTTGAAAAACTTGAAGAGGAACTTAAAACTCAACACATGGGAAATAGTTTAAATGAGATAGGAGTTTCTGAGTTAAAAACTGCAAATGAAGAAAATATAGTAAAAATTTTTGCATTTAAAAGTATAGATGATGCAACAAATGCTTGTAAGCAATTAAAAAATTATGAATATGACAGTTCGTTTTATAAAGATGAAAAAAATAACAGTTACTTTTTAGTGTTGTCTATAGGTGTTCATAGTGATAAGAAATTTTTAGACGACTTTAATAAAGTTTGCAATACTTTGGCAGAATATGGTAGAAAAGTAGAAGGTATGAGTTTTAATATTGCATATTATGTAGAGCATTATCAAGAAATAATAAAAAATAAAGCAGTAGAAAAGTTAGCACTATTATAAAAAAAGGAGGGAATTATGGTAAATAAAGATATGTTGATTGCTGAGATACTTGAGACACCAGATG
Organism: uncultured Lachnospiraceae bacterium; assembly: GCA_946406305.1. Classification (GTDB taxonomy): domain Bacteria; phylum Bacillota; class Clostridia; order Lachnospirales; family Lachnospiraceae; genus UBA3633. Next base: position 2,722 of record CAMJKC010000147.1, on the reverse strand, counting down.
CAGAAAAGGCTGTAGAAGTTTTGACAAATGCAGGAATGCACTGCTTGGGATGTCCATCAGCACAGATGGAGACACTTGAGGAGGCATGCTCTGTTCATGGATTAAATGTAGATAGTATCTTAGAAGAGATTAATAAATAAAATTTAGGAGGTAAAAAAAATGGCACATGCAGTGAGTGATGATTGCATAAAATGTGGAAATTGTGCAGCAAATTGTCCTGTAGAAGCTATTACAGAGGGAGATACAAAATATGTTGTTAATGCTGACACCTGCATAGATTGTGGAAACTGTGAAGCAGATTGTCCTACAGGCGCTATAAAACCAGAATAAAAAATGAGGAGCAGTGCTCCTTATTTTTTTAAGGAGTAAATATATGATTAGAAATAAATGTAATAAAATTTTTTTATTAGTGTTACTATTTGCACTATTTTTGTGTAGCGATAAAATATATAGTGCAAAAAAATTATATACTATAAGAAATCCATACACTGGAAACTATATGATTATAGATAGTGAAGGTAATAAAATATTAAGAACTACAATTCCAGATAATGAATTTATAGGTGAATTAAAAGATGTAAAAGGCGATACAAAATATTTGTATAAAACTATTTATGGTGAAAAAATTGAAGAAGATGGTGAAGATAATTTTTTCTTATCGCAGAAGGTAATATTTTATGATTTAGAAGGTAAAGAAATAGGACTTTCAGGTTATGAATGTTCACCATATATGTCTGTAGGTGATAAAATTTTGTATTATGATACTTCATTAGATTATGATGAGAATAGCTTAATGATATATGATGTTAAAAGTAAAGAAAAAAAACAAGCTCCGCATAAGTATGTTAAATATTTTGGTGGTAATTTATTGTTTTATCCTGATGACACAAGAGTTGATGAAAATAAAAAACAATTGTATATATGTGATGATAATATTTATTTGGTTAAAGTTATGTTTGATATAGTTAGTTTTAATATAGCAAAACTTGGAGATGAAGAAGTAGGTATTGTGAAATATAAGAGTGATGGTTCTAACAAAGAAAAATGTAATTTTATTGATAAAGAATATAAATTATATTTAGAAGAGCCAGTTGATTATCAATATATACAAGATAGTGATAGTAGTATCGTTACACTACATAGAAATGATATAGAGTTTGATTATGATTTTAAAAATAGAACTCAAATTGGTGAAAATAGGAAGTATGAAGAAAAATTATCTGAGTATTATGAAAAATTAAATAAATATATGGATAAAATAGAAAAGATAAGAAAAATGAACTCTGATTATTATGCTGTAGATGTTGAAGAGTATGGTGGTAAAGTTTTGTTTTTTGCAAACTACCCAAGTAAAACACAAGATGATGATGGTATTACAAAAGTGGCTTCGGATATATATAATATAGATTTAGATTTAGTAATGAAGGCTGAAGATTTTAACAGTTGCTACGAAAAAGAAGGTTTATTTTTAATTGATAAAGATACATTTTATGATTTTAACTTAAATCTTGTGAAAAAAATTGATGAAAAATCATTTGTGTCAAGAATTGAAAAGTTTGATAAAACATATTTTTTGGATAATGCTGATGAGAAATATAGTTCAAAAGAGATATATAATATATACGATGATAAATTAAATATAATATTTGAAAATGTAAATGCTTCTGATTTTTATACATTTGATGATTATGTAGTTATTGAAAAAAATGGTGAGACTTTAATTTATGACAAAGATTTTAGTATAAAAAAGACTTTTGACAGGAAACTTTCATTTTATGGTGATAATGTTAAGTATTTTTCATTTTTAGATAAGACTACAAATAGATATGGAATTATTGATGATGCATTTAATATTATCGTAGATAATCTAAAAAGAATTGAATTTCTTAAAGAAGATTATTTTACATATATGAATGGATTTAAATATGGACTTATGGACTATAATGGAAATATTTTGTATAGTTTTTCAATATTTGATTCTATGGCAGAAGATGCAAACATAGACGATTATAAAGGAAAATATGTATATGAATTTTAAAGTTTTTTTGAGGAATTTAATGAGTAAAGTAAAGAGTTTAATTTTAATTTTTTCTCTTATGTTTTTAATTTCTTGTGGCAGCGAGAGTAAGGTTCACCTTTCAGAGAACTATCCACGAGTTGATGGTTCAACTGCTAATATGCCTATGATGGCAAGTATAAGAGCAAGTTTTTTAAATGAATCAAAAGATGAAGCAGAAAATAATACTTCTGTCACAACTACAGATTACGCATGGAGGAATTTGGTAGAAGGAAATGCTGACTTATTGCTTGTGTATGAGCCATCAGAAGAAACAAAAAAAATAATAGAAAATAGTGGAGTAAAATTAAAAATAACTCCCATTGGAGTTGATGCACTTGTTTTTATAGTCAATGAAGACAATGTTATAGAAAATTTATCAACTGAACAAATAAGAGATATATATACAAATAAAATAACAAATTGGAAGGAGCTTGGGGGAGAGGATAAAAAAATTGAGGCATATCAAAGGGTTCATCACCGCCCATTTCGCCGCCGATGTGGAACATCAGACAGAGAGAGAAAGCATAATCGCCTATGTATGAGACGCTGGCAGGAATCTCAAGTGTGGTCAAACTGGTGCAATCCGTGAAAGCATAATTGCCGACAGTTGTAATACCGTCACTTAGGACAACAGAGGTAATGGAGTTCCGATATGCATACCAC
>CAMJKC010000146.1 GCA_946406305.1 uncultured Lachnospiraceae bacterium | reverse complement strand
TCATTTACATAGTTGACAATTTTATCATCAATATTTAATTTTTTATATATGTTATTTGTATACATTAAAAATAAAATATAGTGCTGGAGCTACGAACATAACAGAATCAAACCTATCTAAAAAACCTCCATGCCCTGGTATAATGTTTCCATAGTCCTTTATGTTATATTCCCTTTTTATTGCAGAAGCAACTAAGTCTCCCATTTGTGATATTAGAGAGCCTATAACACAAGCTATAGAAACCCTAACAAGTGAAAATCTTGCAAAAGGAACAACTCTTGAATATAAAACATATACATATATTACTCCAATGAGCATACTTCCCAAAATTCCTCCAAGCATTCCTTCAACTGTTTTGTTTGGGCTCAAAATTTTATTTAGTTTATGTTTTCCAAAAATCATACCAGTACAATATGCACAAGTATCGCAACCCCAACTTGCTATAAAAATAAGCCATACGAGGTATTTACCATATATTCCTCTTTGAGTTCTTATCAAATATATAAAACTAAACAAAACTGCAACATATAGTATACCAAATAAAGTTATGGCAATATCTTTAATTGTAAATAGAGGATAACTGAATACATAAAAAATAAGTAACGACAAAACTACTAATATTAAAAACAATAATACTCCATCAATTTTAAAACTATATAGTGCAATATAGTATATTACTGTCAAACAGTATCCTAATATTCCCAAACGATTTTTTGAAATACCAAATACTTTGTATAATTCAAAAAGTGAAATAAGAGAAACCAAAAGAGAAGTTATGAGAAGTAAATTACTACCTATATACATCACAACAAAAAGTAAAACAAGTAAAATAATGCCACTTGAAAATCTTTTTACAAATGAAGTTGTTTTTCTTTCATCTACCTCCAAATCTTCTACTCCTCTTATTATAATCATCTATAGCTTTATGATATTCATCAATAGTAAATTCTGGCCACAATACATCTGTAAAGTATAATTCAGTGTATGCAGATTGCCATATCAAAAAATTTGATAATCTCAATTCCCCAGAAGTTCTAATCAGTAAGTCAGGGTCTTTTATATCTTTAGTATCTAACATTTTTGAAAATGTATTTTCATCTATTGAAGTAGAATTTCCATCTTTAATAATTCTATTTATAGCTCTTACTATCTCATCTCTTCCACCATAATTAAATGCTATAGAAAATATACATTTATCAAATTTTTTAGTTTCCTCCTCCAACTGAATACAAGATTCATATATATTCTTTTTAAACTTTTCTATGTCTCCAATAAATTTTACTGAAACTTCATTTTCTATAGCCTTTTTCCTTATACGGTTTAAATATAAATCAAAAAGTTTAAACAAGCCATTTATTTCTTCCTCTGATCTTTTCCAATTTTCTGTAGAAAAAGCATATACAGTCAAGTATTTTATATTCAATCTCACAGTCTCTTCAAGAATCGTTTCAAGATTATCGCACCCTGCTTTATGTCCCATGTATCTTGTAATATTATTCTTTTTTGCATACCTTCCATTCCCATCAAGAATAATTGCTACCGACTCTGGAACTGTATCAATGTTTAATCCCATATTAAACTTTCATCACCTCATTTATTTTATCTTCCACTTCTTTATCGATTTTATCAATAAATTTATCTACCTCTTTTTGAAAGTCGTCACTCATAGATTTGATTTCATCTTTAGAAATAGCACTTTCTTTTTCCAAATTTTTTATTTTATCAAAAGCATCTTTTCTAATATTTCTAATTGCTACTTTACATTCTTCTCCTCTTTTTTTAACATCTTTTGAAATTTCTTTTCTTCTCTCTTCTGTAAGTTCTGGAAAAACTAATCTAATTACATTCCCATCTGTTATAGGATTTATACCTATATCAGACATATTTATTGCTTTCTCAATATCTTTCATAGCAGTTTTATCAAACGGCTGTATAACTATAACTCTCGCTTCTGGAACATTTATACTCCCCATTTGATTTAATGGTGTCATAGTCCCATAATACTCAACATTAATTTTATCAAGTATTTTAGGATTTGCCCTACCAGCTCTTATAGCATGAAACTCACTTTTTAAATTGTCTAAACTTTTATTTAATTTTATTGCAAATTGTTCTAACCTCTTATCCATAATATTATTCTCCTTTAATTATTGTTCCTATTTTTTCACCTTTTATTGCTTTTATAATTGAATTTTCTTCTTGTAATGCAAAAATTCTTAACTTTAAATTATTATCTTTTGATAAAACAATTGATGACAAATCTACAACTTTTAAATTTTTTGAAATAATTTCATCAAAAGTAATTTCATCATATTTTTTTGCACTGCTATCTTTCTTTGGGTCTCTATCATAAACATAATCAATTGATTTCGCAAGTAATACTTCATCACAATTCATTTCCAGAGCCCTTAAAATAACGCCTGTATCTGTTGTAAAAAATGGATGTCCTGTACCACCAGCAAATAAAATTACTTTCCCATTTTCTATTTCTTTTACAGCTTCATTTTTATCAAAAATTTTAGCTATGCCAGAGCATTCAAAGGCACTATATAATTCGCTTTCTACATCTACATTTTTTAACATCTCTTTAAAAAAAATTGCATTCATCAATGTAGATAACATACCAATTTGATCAGCTTTATATTTATCTATTATTGAAATATCTCTTCCTCTTATAAAATTTCCACCACCTATAAGTATGCATAATTTGATATTATCATTCAATGCAGTTTTAATTTGATTACATATTTTCTCTATAAATGCTAAATCAAAACCACATTCTTTACTACCAGATAATGCTTCTCCTGAAATTTTTAACATTACTCGTCTCATTTATCCCCCTAATTAATTTGGTCGTCTACTAAATTGACAGACACAAGAGCTGTAACTCCTTTTTCTTGCATAGTTACGCCATATAATCTATCTGCATTTTCCATAGTTCCTCTTCTATGAGTTATAAGTATAAATTGTGTTTCACAAGTTAAATGTTTCAAATAATCAGAAAATCTATCTACATTTGACTCATCAAGTGCTGCTTCAATCTCATCTAACAAACAAAATGGTGATGGCTTTAAATTTTGTATTGCAAATAACAATGCGATTGCAGTTAGTGCTCTCTCTCCACCTGACAACTGAGAAAGGTTCCCAAGTTTTTTACCAGGTGGCTGAACTGCAATTTGAACTCCAGCCTCAAGTTCATTTTCATTATCTTCTTTTATAAGTTCAAGAGTTGCCTTTCCACCACCAAACAATTCTTTAAAAACTTTGTCAAATTCTTTTTTAATAAATTTAAAATTCTCTTCAAATTGTTTTTTCATATTTTCATCTAAATCTGCCACTATATTTAAAATCAACTCTTCTGATTTCTTTAAATCTTCATATTGAGACATCATAAGACCATATCTATTAGAAATCTCCTTATATTCCTCTATAGCATTTATATTGATATTGCCAAGAGCTTGTATTTTTTTTCTTATTTCTACCAAGTTGGTTTTTATAGTATTTATACTATCATATTCATCTGTATATTTTTCTTTCGCTGAATCATATGTCATCTCATATTCATCAAAGTTTTTTTGAGTTAATTCTTGTATCTTTTGAGATGACTTATCTATGTTTGAAGATAATTTAAATGCTTCTTGCTCAAGGCTTATCTGTTCTGTAGCGATTTTATCTTTAGACTCATAATACTCTTTTCTATTTCCAAGAAGAGTATTTTTTCTATCTGTATCATTATTAATACTTTCATTTATTTCACTCAATCTTTTATTTAAATTTTCTATCTCATTGCTAATAGCATTTATTTCATCATTCTTTTTATCTACATTATACTCAGAATCTCTCTTTCTATCTTCAAGTTGATTTTTCTCATCAAAGTAGTTAGAAAGCTCAGTATAAAGTCTTTTTAAATCATTTGAACAGTATTCAAACTGAGATAACATCCCTGAATATTTTAATTTCAATTCATTTACTATATTTAAGGCAGCTGCATTCTTTTTTACAAATAAATCGTTTAACTCTTCCTTTTTTTGTTCATAATCATTATGATTTTTATCATATTCTTCTGAAAGCAATTTCCTTTTTTCATTCAATCTATCAATATCATTTTTAGTATTTTCAATTTCTATTTTTAATTGCTCATATTCCCTACTTCGTCCAAGTAAGTTTAAACTATTTTTGTAGGCTCCTCCAGCAATAGAACCCCCTGGGTTAAATATTTCACCACTTAAAGTCACAATTTTTAATTGAAAATTATATTTTTTATTTATTAGATTTGCATTATCAAAGTTATCAACGATTATACATCTTGACAATAAATATTCTGCTAAAACCTCATATTCGCTATCATAATTAACAATACCTTTTGCTATATCAACAACTCCATTTTCTGCTTTTGCTTTAACATATAAAGAAT
>CAMJKC010000145.1 GCA_946406305.1 uncultured Lachnospiraceae bacterium | reverse complement strand
TTTTTTTCTTCGCCTTTTACATCATATATTATACGGCCTGCATCCATCATTATAAGACGATTGCCATAAGCTATAGCATCTCTCATATTATGAGTTATCATAAGAGTAGTTATATTCATGCTCTCTACTATATTTTTTGTAAGATTCAAAACTTTAGCAGCTGTCCTTGGGTCAAGTGCTGCCGTATGCTCATCAAGGAGCAATAGATTTGGCTTTTTAATAGTTGCCATAAGAAGTGTGAGTGCCTGTCTCTGTCCTCCCGATAGTAGCCCTACTTTGCTATCCATTCTATTTTCAAGGTCAAGCCCTAAGTCTTTTACTTTACTTATAAAAAGCTCTCTCTTTTTTTTATCTATCATCCAATTTAAAGTTCTATTTTCCCCTCTTCTATATGCAAGTGCTAAATTTTCTTCAATCTGCATACCACTTGCTGTCCCAAGCATAGGGTCTTGAAAAACCCTTCCTATATACTTTGCTCTTTTGTGTTCTGGAAACATTGTTATATTACTGTCGTCTATATAAATCGTGCCACAGTCTGGCTTGTATGTTCCTGCTATAATATTTTGAAGAGTTGACTTTCCAGCACCATTTCCACCTATCACTGTTACAAAATCGCCATCAGAAAGAGTAAGATTTATATCAACAAGTGCTCTCTTTTCATTTACAGTTCCTGCATTAAATGTCTTATCAACATGATTTATTTTAAGCATTGATATTTCCTCCGTTCTTGATAGCAGTATTATTTTTATAATTTATTTTCGTCTTAATGTTCTCTTTAATTATTGGAGCACTTAAAGCTAAAGCAACTATTATACTTGACAATAACTGCATATCATTTGCTTTCATACCAAGTCTTAACACTATAGCTCTTATCATAAAAAATATTATACAACCTACAACACTTGATATAAGCTTCACACTAAAATTTTTTGCTTTCATAAACAAGACTTCACCTATAACTATAGAAGCGAGCCCATATATGATAGCTCCCTTTCCCATACCTACATCAGTAAATCTATTCATCTCTACCAATATAGCTCCAGACAGAGCTATTAGCATATTTGACAAAACTATGCCTATGAGTTTTGTCAAATCAGTATCTACACCGAGAGATCTTATCATCTGTTCATTACTTCCTGTTGCTCTTATGCTTGCACCTATTTCCGTTCCAAGTAGCAAATATATCAAAGCTATACATATTATGACAACAATAAGTCCAACTACGAGTCCGCCTTGTGTTTGAGTTAAATTAAAACTTTTTGAAACTTCTGATATGTGAGTGCTAATTTTTCCTATACTGATATTTGACCTGTCACCAAGTATTCTCAAATTTATAGAATAAAGACCTATTTGAGTAAGTATTCCCGCAAGTATTGCTGGTATTTTAAATTTAGTATGTAAAACTCCTGTTACAAGTCCACATAAACCTCCTGCAATAGTTGCAAGAATTACACAAATGGTTGGGTCAACGCCATTCATTATAAACAATGTGAATACACATCCACCTGTTGCAAAACTACCATCAACAGTCAAATCTGACACATTTAAAACTTTATATGTTATATATACTCCAAGAACCATTATTCCCCATATAAGTCCTTGAGAAACAGCTCCTATAAGCGAATTTATAATATACATTTAGCCTCCTTTAAATACATATATTTTATCAATTTTTATTATTTTATTCAATAAAAAATGACAACTTTTTATTGCCATTTAATAAAGAATTTATATTATTTTTTAATCTACAATAATATACTTACTATAGTATATTTTTTAACATCTTCTTTAATGCTATATTTAACAAAAATCGCACTACTATTTAATAATTTTAATTACTGGTCTCACTCCCATCCTTTTTGTTGTGATATCACAACCATACTTAAAAACCAAAAAATCATTATCTTTCTTATAAGTGTATTTTGCATCAAAAATAGTAAATCCTTTATCTCTTAACCACATACTATGGTAGATTGAAGCAAACACATTTGTTGGAACACATTTTTTAATCTCATACTCCTCTATTTTGTCATATTCATCTTCACTTAATATATATACATAATCTTCAAAAATATCTTCATCCTGTGTATTAAATTCATTTTCTTTATAGTTTTACAAAATGCAAAAATAAAAAACCTTAAATTTAAAAGATTTTTTCAATAAGTATCGGACATTATCTCCGTTAGTTTATCACAACAAAAAACTCACCAAAAATGTGCGAACTCTAAACATTTTATAATAATTTATTTTATTATCCAATAACCAGCCTTTGTTGAACCTACATGTTTTAATATATTACTCTTTTTCATTTTTGTTATATGATATTTAACACCATCAACTGATAACTCCAAATTATCAGCCAATTCTTTGATAGTTATTTGAGGTTGTTTCTTTATTAAATTTATTATTTTTTCTTTTATATTATCTTTTACGATACCTTTAACTAACCCTTTTTCTTTAGTAATTTTCTTAGGTAGTTTTCTTAGGTAGTTTTCTTGGGTAGTTTTCTTGGGTAGTTTTCTTTAGTAGTATCTTTTCTTAGTTCTTTCAACAATTTCATATATTCATCTTGAGCTACATAAAGTGCCATAACACCATCATCACTGATTTCAAAACTTGGTCTCGGCCCCTTATTAACTATTATGCCCTGCAATATTTTTTCAAAACCTCTACCCCAACTTTCTATAAAACCAGCTCTAAAAAAAGTATTTGCAATTAATGGATTATGTGGGTATGAATTATGCTTTTTATATAATGCTTCTTCTGAACTCAATTGTTTTGGAAACTTAGCTGTATTAAAAACATAAATTCTATCATCATATATGCTAATTTGTATTGGGTTTAAGGCTTCATAACATTTATGAACTACCGCATTTGTTATGATTTCTCTAAAAGCCTCTTCATTAATCAAATATTCTTCAACCCTTTGTATTCCTTTATACCTAATAAGTCCCTATATATTTGTTATAAATATCCCTAAATCAATTTTTGCTAATTTTGTTCTACTTCATCATCAAAATTTATAGAATTAAGAAGTTCTTTCAATTTTTTAATTTCATCTATATCTAAAGTAACCCCTTTAGACATTTTTTCATGATTTTCATCCCAATCTCTTATATCATATTTTGCTTCTTTATCACTCCAAGATACAAGATTCAACTCCTTCTTCCATGATGACTTGTTATTAAGAACACCAATTTTTTTAATAATTGAAAATTTAAAGTCCGCCATACAAAAACCTCCATTATTTTGACAATATGCTTAAAACTTTATCAAATTTAGAAATGAAATAATCTATTTCACTTTTTGTATTAAGATATGAAAATGCCCCTATTGTTCCATTAAAATCTATTTTTGCTTTCTTTAAATATGAAGCAAATAATAAAATACATATTATAAAAACTATATAAAGAAAAATTACTCCGCTCGTAACTATTTATTTATCATAAAAGAATTTTAACTACCAGCCATTTTCTTCTTCTCTACGACGCTCTTCTTCCTCTTCTTCTCTTCGGCGTTCTTCTTCCTCTTCTTCTTCTCTCCGGCGTTTTTCTTCCTCTTCTTCTCGTTCTCTTCTTTCTTTTTCCTCACGTTCTCTTTTATATTCACTATCATCCCAATTGTATGAATACTCTCCTCGTGTCCAATTGTATCCATCTTCATCTATATCTTCATACTCTCCAGAATCATAGTTATAGCACCACTTTGACATATGGCATACCTCTTTATCTATTTTTATAGTAATTAGCAAAACACTCTTTTAAACCTTGTAAACCATATGGTTCATAATTGGCACCTCTCCACATTTTAAATGATTTAATCTTTTTAGTGCATAATGATGGTATATTGGTTTTTTCAATATCATAATTTTCAATTAATAATTCCCAATAAAAAGTGGTCTTTTCTGATTGTTCTGGGAAGTTTTCTTCTTGCATATTTTTAGTAATATCTTTTAGTTTTTTGCATAAATTTTTATAATTAACTCTTGCATAATCCATTCCCATAGGGATTTCTTTAGTATCAATTGGATGTTTTCTATCATTATTAATATCTTCTATTGGGTATGTCCAATGAACCATATTACCTTCAAGTCCCCAAAGTTCCGCTCTTTCTTTATCCCATTTTGATTCTTTTTCTTTGCAAGAATAATATTTCCAGCCTTTTTCACGGCTTCCATATTTAAATGTTATTTCTCTCACTTTACATTCCTCCATATTTTATAATTTAATTATTATTCATTCCGTGTTTTCGTGTATCTAAAACATTCATCCAAAAATGTTCTCTTTCCAATATCTCTTCATCATTTGTCTTAAAATCAAAAATTTCTAAAATAGAATATCTAAAATTTTTAATAATATAATCTTTATTTAATTTTTTTATTTTTTTAAAGTCTTTGTTTCCACCAGTTAATTTTTTAATATT
>CAMJKC010000144.1 GCA_946406305.1 uncultured Lachnospiraceae bacterium | reverse complement strand
ATTTATAAGGAGGTGGCATAAATGATTGTCGATTTAGAAGAGATAAAGAATGTAATGAAAGTCGATAATAATGATGATGACAAAACGATTGAAACATTATTAAATGCAAATATCTCACTTGTCAAATCAATTTTAAGAGTCTCGGATTTCAAAGAATTTAGTGCGAAAGACAAAGCACTCATAAAGTCTGCAATCTATTATGCCACAACTTATAGATATGAGTTTATCAATAATGCAGATATGAAACTACTCGAGTTTAATGTGAGGAGTATTCTTAACACCTTACGGGAGGTTAAGTTTTGATAAATGTAGGTAGATTCAATAGAAGAATAAGAATATGTGCGTGGTTCGATACTGAGAATGAAATAGGACAGTCAATCAATAAGTTAGAGCCAATAAGAACAGTATGGGCAGAAATCCATCCACTAAAAGGAAAAGAATATATAGAAGCACAGATGCTTGAGACAAAGAACACCTATAGGATTACTTGTAGGTATTTTAAAGGTCTAACACAAGAGATGTATATTTTATATGACGGTGATGAATTTGGAAAGTTAGAACTTGCCATAACATCAGTAGTTGATGTTGATATGAAACACAAGTTTTATGAAATATATTGTCTTGAGAAAAAACATAAGGAGCAGAAGAAATGGTCAAAATAGAGATGGGTGATGTAGAGGCACTTGCGAAGAAACTATCAAAGGTGTCTAATTCATATCCTAATGAAGTAAATAAGTTTATGGAAAAGTCCGTAAATGGAATGAAAAATAGTATAGCAAGTAAAGAAGACCCAAGGTGGAAGCAGAAGATTGGACATAGTCCATATGTTGAGAACACTTGGGAGCCATTTAGTAAAGCAAGATACGCTCTATCAAGCATAAAGGATGGTATTAAATCGTGGTGGATTATAAACAATAAGATGTTCTATGAAAGATTTGTAAATGATGGACATGCAATCAGAAGAAAAAAGAGAGGGCCGGCAATAGGTCATGCAAAACCAACACAACACATAGAAAAAGGTGTAAAAGATTATGAGCCTACATTCTTTAATGAGTGCGATAAGTTTGTCGATAACCTTTTAGGAGTTTAGTATGGTTGACACAGGTAAGATATTAAAAGCGGTGAATGACAAATTAAGAGAGTTATTCCCAAAGACAAAGATTTATGGGATAGAAACAAAAGAAGGTTATAAGACACCGTGTTTCAACACGGAGATAAAGATACTATCTTATTCATCAGTTAATGCTCACATTATAAGGACAAGAGTAGAAATAACTATAGATTATCTAATGACAACAGTTGACGCTGTGGAACAGTTAAAAGTATTAGATGTAATAAAAAACAATTTTTATAAATATTTAAAGGTTGGGGACAGAGTCTTGCATGTTGCCGATGTATCGCAAGGATACACAGGAGACTATGATGATGTCCTCACTTTTGATATTGATATAGACATTTATGAGAACACATACATAAAGATAATTGATAAACCGATAGAAAAGGTTGATTTAAGACTAAAGAGAAAAGATGACATTTATAACTAAGTAGAGAGGAGGATTTATGGGAGCACCACAAATAAATATTAGCTTTATAGAAAAGGCGAGATCGATATTTAAAAGGGCTGACCGAGGGATAGTAGGGCTTGTGTTAAAAGACAATGTTCCTTCGCCTGATAAAAAAGAGTTCACGGTGCAGTTCATTGATGACATACCAGAATACTTATCAGACTTTAACAAAGAGCAGATAAAGTTAGCACTTCTTGGTAATGTCACATCACCAAAAAAAGTAGTGTGTTATGTAATGAATAACACTGGTAGCGGGGCAAATAATGATGATGAGGATGAACCAACAAACACCTTAACTGAAATGTATAAAGAAGCTCGTGCTTGGATTAGAAAGACAAAGATACACTTTTTAGCAATGCCGACAGTAGCAACTGATGGAATGTTATCTGATATGGTAATGTTTGTAAAAGAGGAAATTAATGTAAACAAAAATAAGATAATGGCGGTATTTCCTTTTACGAACACTGAAGATTCAGAGGGCATCATAGGGTGTGATTTTACAGCATATACTACTGAAGATACTCACACGGCAGTAAGTGGAACTTATACAGCTGAAGAGTATTGCAGTAGGATTGCGGGATATATTGCAGGTACACCATTCACTCAAAGCATAACTTACGGCACACTTAATGATTTATCAGATTGTAATAGGCTGACTATTGCCGAGCAAGATGCTGCTGTAGATGGTGGAAAGTTAGTCTTAATGCACGATGGTGAGAAAGTGAAAATTGTCCGTGGAGTAAACACATTTAAAACTACTACTAAGACAAAGGGTGATAGTTTTAAGAAGATAAAAATCGTAAACATTATGAACTTAATCTATGATGACTTAATGAAGAGCATAAGAGATGACTACATAGGAAAGTTCAATAATGACTATGATGATAAGTGTATCTTAATCACGGCAATCAATAGTTATTTTATGAACTTAGTTACTCAAAGCATAATTGTAAGGGGTGAGGCGCAAATCGATATTGAAGCACAAAGAAACCACTTAAGAATGAAAGGCGAAGATGTAACTGAGATGTCGGATAAAGAGATATTGGAAGGGGACACAGGTTCAATTGTATATTTAACAGGAAATGTATTTATACCTGATGCAATTGAAGACATAGAGTTCCCAATTTATTTGTAGGAGGTGCTTTAGATGGATAATTATACAGCGGATCAAGTGATAAATGGAGTAGATGGTGAATGCTGGATAGATGGTGCGAAGATGGCAGAAGTATCCGAGTTTGAAGCAGTGATTAAGATGGTGTACACGGATATACCACTTGCTCATAAACTTCAAAAAGGAAAGAAGCTAACTGGCGAAGAGCACACAGGCAAACTTCACTTATTCCACGTATCAGATGTTATAGCAGCAAAAGTAGTACAAATGCTTAAACAAAGAAAATGTCCTATATTCACAGTCAATGGCAAAGTAGCAGACCCTGATTCTCTTGGCACAACAAGAGTAAGTCTATACGATGTAAAACTTGATGAAGTACCACTACTTAAGTGGGAGAGAACGAATGTAGGCGAGTTCGATATTAATTTCACATTTGGCGATTATGACTATGAGCCAATAACATAAGGGAGGATTTTATGGATAATTTAATTGAATCATTATTGGGGCTTGATGACAAAGAGTTTAACAATCAAAGGACAAAGGATGTAGAAATACCAAGGCTTACAAGGTTAACTGGCAAACCATTTATGGTTACAGTTAAGAGTTTGTCACCTGAAAGAATTTATGAGTTGCAAGATAGGTCACTTGATAAGAGTGGTGCTGTATCAATGAATAAGTTTTATAAAGGTGCTCTAAACATTTGTAGTGAGTGTATTACAAGTCCAAACTTTGACGATGAAAAGTTAAAGAAGAAGTTAAACTTGCATGAAAGAGCTTTGAAGATTGATGTCCTTAAAAAAGTATTTAAGGTATCAGAAATCAACATTATAAATTCAGAGTGTATGTCAATAAGTGGATTTGATGACAACTCTGAGTTGGTAGAAGAATTAAAAAACGACTAAAGACGGATCAAGAGTTTAGAGTAGCATACCTATTATTTCGAGAGAAAGGCATAATGCCGAGTGAATTTTATAGGTTAAAGATAGGCGAACGGATAATCTTGTCCGTCTTTTTATGGGAACTTTTAAGAGAAAGAGATGAATCAATAAGAATTATGAATAGGAGGTAGTGCCATATGGGACATCATACATCGGAAGTAATACTAAAGTTCACTGACCAGTTTAGTAGTGGTTTTGAAAAGTCAATGAAACAAGTCCAAAATGGCACACTCTTTTCAAAGAAAGCAATAAGAGAATTAAACTCTGCAGGAAATCAAATGATTAAAACTGGTAGCATGATGTTTGTACCACTTGCTGCTGGAATTAAGGCTTGTATAAATGCAGAGATTGAGTATGAATCAGCAGTAGCAAAAGTTAAAACCATAGCAGATGAATCGCAGAAGTCAATGAATGTCATAAGTAAAGAGATGGTGGACATTTCTAAAACTTATGGCCAAAACATAACTGATGTATCAAATGGATTCTATCAAGTAATATCAGCAACAGTTGATACTGAACATGCCATTGATTATATGCAAGTAGCGAGCAGAATGGCCATTGGTGGATTTGCCGATATGACAACGGCGGTTACAGGACTTACAGCTTCTATGGCTGCATATAGTAAATATGGCTATGACATGTATAGGGTTGGTGACATCTTAGCTCAAACTCAAGTCAAAGGCAAAACAACAATTAATGAGTTATCAGAGCAATTAGGTGAGGTTCTTCCTTATGCAAGTAATGTAGGAATGTCATTTGAAGACTTAGGTGCTGCTATGGCAGTTTTAACTGGAAATGGATTATCGACATCAAGAG
>CAMJKC010000143.1 GCA_946406305.1 uncultured Lachnospiraceae bacterium | reverse complement strand
AGCAATAATGAATGGGGTATCACACATACTTGCTTTGAACTTACCTCCTGCACCAACAAGATTGACAGTTCTGTACTTGTTTACAGCCAACTTATATTCCTTTACAGCGGATTTATCCAATAAGCCACACGAAGCCCCAGTATCTACCAACATATATGCCTTCTTGCCGTTGATAGTTCCTTGTACTATTATCCTTTTATCTGATTCTGAATGTAGTATCATCATGCCCTCCTTTCTTCTAATTCTTCCACCCTTGCTTTCAGTCTTGCATTTTCCTTTTCAAGTATTGCGATTCTATCCTCATGCTTCACCACCTCTTTGGCAATGCTGATAGCCATAGATGTAGCCAATGCACCATAGTTCAGTGAGTAGAAATCCTTATCACTTCCCAATACAAAGTGTTTTGCACCATGCAAGAAATATTGAGCCAAAGAACCACCATGCACTTTATCATCTTGACCATTATTCCACTTGAACAAGATGTTGGGAGCATTGGCAATGTATCTGATGTCAAGGTTACCGTCACCAACAATGGTTTTCAACCTTGCATCAGATGTTGCAGTCACTTCACCATAAACAGTAAGACCAGATGTAGATATAATAGCTCGCATTCCACCTGTATAGAAACTTATATTCTTATTTGAATAGGCATATATTAAAGGTCCACTATAACTGCTGCCCATTCCAGTAGATGCGTTTCCAACATAGTACTCAGAACCATCGTCTCCAATATAAGGTGTTCGAACACCACCCAATACTTTTAATTTGTATGCATTGGATGCTGATGTGCCTATATTGACTACTGAATCTGTAGTTATATACATACAATTAACTCCGTTGGCACCCAACCATAATTCTCCACCACTATATGCCGTAAGTTGGATATTGTTATTTGCAGTTGCACCTCTCCCACAATAACCAGCATTATTGTCATTATCGTAGTTTTTGAATAAAATGTATGGCATCTTAGCTATTGAAGATGTTGATATGTCAGCACTGCCATCAAACAACTGCCCCCAAATATAACGAGAGGTAGCCAAAGTGGTAGCTTTACCTACTAAAACATTAGAAAGCAATGCCCACTTTGTAGTTCCCCCATCTGCAAATGAATCTATAGTAAGTAAAAAGTTTGGCGTAGTTGTTTGTGGCAAGGATGCAGAAACCCATTTCAGTGGTCCAGACATTGTGCCACCACTTAAAGGTAAAGCATAGCTGCTATAGTTATTAGAATGAAGTATCGGATATGTATTGTAGGTCAGTTTGTTATTGCCAATAAACAAACTATATTTTCCTACGGCATCTGAATATGTATTAGCAGAACCAATAGGGTTAAGGATAATATTCTGAGCAATATTATGATAAGTTACTGACGCTACTCTTGTTCCTGATGTGTTCAGCCATGCAAGTCCAATTTCTCTTGATGTGTCAACATCAAATTTAGCATTGTAACCAAGAGCTGTTACGCCACTATTATGTACTGTCAAACTTCCAGTCAATGTACCACCACTTAAAGGGAGATAATTATTCAAAGAGGAGGCAAGAGCGTAACCATTAAGGTCGTTTTGCACCAAGTACCAATTACCCCAATCTGATGGTTGAACAGTGCCGCTTCCTATACCTACTACTCGTTCAAAAATTGCCACCTGACTGCGAGATTGGAATCTCTGACGCAAATAGTTGCCACTTGTTCCGATTGTAGCAGATACCCATACCCTGAAAGCTAAATTACTGGTTATTGGTTTATTAGATACATATTGTGCATCAACATCCGATGCACAATAATAACTTCCTACAGACAACAGGTTATTCAGGTTAACGGCATTACTTGATGATGGGTTGAGATTGGTGCCTCCATACAAAGCATAATAAACGCCACTCAAATCGGGTATTCTTGCAGCAGCAAATGTGCCGCTTGTTATCTTGGAAGCATCAAGGTTTGGAATACGAGCAGTATCAAAAGTACCACTTGTTATCTTAGAAGCAGCCAATGAAGGTATTCTTGCATCTGCCAATGTTCCGCTTGTAATCTTGGAAGCAGAGAGGTTAGGAATATGGCTTGATGCAATTACTTTGGCTGTTGATGTTGTGCCAAGAGCTTCCCACATAGCTTCTTCATCAAATGTTCCACTTCCACCACCTGATGAGTTAGCACCAAGAGCAGAAACGAATGAATCTGAATACACACCATGCGAGAAGTGGAAGCCAGTAGAATCCAATTCAAGGTAGTGCGATGTATCACCGAAGTATATCCTCTTGGTAGTGGTAAGTGTAATACCTCCTGCCACACTAAGGGTAGATGATAAGGTTGTAGCACCAGTGACACCTAAAGTACCGCCTATTGATACATTGCCACTGAAGTTACCAGCAGTACCATAGATGTTGAACCTTGCAGATGTAGTGCCAAGAGCATTGCCATTGGCAGATGGGGTAATAGAGCCTACTGATGTCATGTTGCCACTGATAGACTGAGGAACACCACTTGACCAATAAGTTTGCCCCCATGCCGTATATGTTGTAGTGCCTGTGTTCAGCTTGGCAGCAGTACCAACACTTAGATTACTTTGAGCAGTCCAACTTGGAGCAGTATTAGAACCACCAGATATTAGCACTTGATTAGCAGTTCCCGAAGCAGTAGGAGCATAGAAGCTGCCAAGACTTGTACCTCCACTTGCACCATTGGTAGTGCCATTGAGAGTTAGCTTGTATGTAGTATCAGTCCAAGGAACATTCACATACATCTGCTCATTGGAGAGTTGCACTGCGTAGTTCTTGCCGTTGGTAGTATATCCTACCTTAGCACCACCTCTTGCACTGCTTGTTGCCAAAGGAATCCTTGAAGCACTAAAAGTACCGCTTGTGATGATGGAAGCATCTAAGTTAGGTATATGACCTACATCTATCTTCGCATTGGCATAAGTACCAGTGTTGCTCTGTAAAGCAGCCCACATCAGTTCCTCCGAGAAGTCACTTGAACCGCCACCCTCATCATTAGAACCCAATGCACTTACAGCACCCTCAGAGTAGAAGCCTTTATCTACCTTCAACATCTGGTTGGTAGAATCCCAAGACAATACTGCATCTCCAATTTTGAGTGAGCCTGTGGATGGAATGATTACTTGACCTGTGTTGTTTAGGGTTAAGCCAGTGGTATGAGAAGTGCCGTACCTTAATAAAACATCATATCCATCTATAAAGGTCTGATACTGCGATTCTGGTGTGTCAATGCCAAATCTTAGAATATTATTTGATTGGAGAATGGCAATGCGTTTATTAGAACCATTGCTATCCTTTGCATATATTGCTTTGTGATTCCCAAGATACAAGTTCCCTGCTAAATTGGTATTACCACTCGAATCTAAAGTCAAGCCTGTAGTATGGGTGCTACCATATCGAAGATAAACTGTATTACCATCTAAATATGTATTCCCAGGAGCATTAGAACCAATATAGAGGTTATTTGAGGGATTTATAAATAGTATCCTACAACCATTTGCTGATGCGTCTTTTATATATATTCCTTTATTATTGTTTAAATATATATCACCACCAGTTTCTATATTGCCTGTTACATTTAATGCCCCTCCAAAGATACTATTCCATCTATTTGTTGATGTGCCAAGATTATATGTACCATTAGTTGCAGGGGTAATACTACGATATACAAGGTCGTCTATGCCACGAGACATTGATGTTTGTCGAGAGCCTATTGATGCGTAGTTTATCAAACCAACTTGTGCTATTCTCGCTCCTTGTGTTTTTGTTCTTCCGTATAAGTGTACTCTAAGCCTATTATGACTTGTCCTTGTCTTGTTTAAAGTGCAGAAGTATCTTGCTTTATCAGCAACTTGTGCTCCTACAGATTCAGCTATATAAGATGTTTCATTTCTTGTGTCTCTTGTATATACATCTATATTATCGAATCCCCACGAACCATTGCCGAAGTCAATATAAAAGACAGTAGTATAAGAAAATAACCTTGGAAGTGTTATATCAATAATTACCCCTTCGGTATTGGCTTCTATAGGCATACTAAAATAAAATGGAGAACCATCAAACATACTGCTTACATTTGACCAATTACTCCAATCAGTTTTGATGGTTAAGGTATCAGCAGTTAAATCTGTATCGGTTGTAGAATAAACTTTGAAAGAACCACCTTGTGCTTCCAAGAAAGCTATATCATTAAATATAAATGGGAGGATAACACCTCCTGTTTGTTCTGGGTGTATTGCCAAATAACTTTTTGCGTTCCCGTTACCTATATACCCTTCTATAAGTTTTCCATCTATGTAAGACACAGCAGTAGGTGTACCATTATTCAGATAAATAGGAAGATAAGCATTGCCAACAGTTGCAGAACCTAATTTTGTTGCCGTTGCAGCATTACCCGTAATAGACATTCCCCAACTCTTTCCTGCCGCCAAGTCTGAGGTATCTATAACACGATAAGCACCCTCATTCTGATAGAAATAA
>CAMJKC010000142.1 GCA_946406305.1 uncultured Lachnospiraceae bacterium | reverse complement strand
GTTTTTCCAGAACCACGAACACCAGTGATTAAATAGGTATTATTTGAAGGATTCTCAGACAAATAGCTGTCTTTCACCATATCAAATTGTTCATATCTATTTATTAAATTTTTAGGCTCTTTGCCAAATGTTAATGTAAATGGGTTATTCATACTAAAACCTCTTATATAAAATTACAACCTTTCCTAATCGAATAACTTTTTTTCATAATTTTATAATTTTATCATAAATTATCATAATTGTCATATTTTATCATAATTTGACATAATTATCATAATCTATCATAATTTTAGTATATTTTATAAAATCTGTCAATAAGGCTATATAATTTATATTTTTAACCTAATATATTAAAAATATATACTATATATAATTTAATTAAACCCATATATTTTATTTGCTATTTTATATCCAATTTCACTAATTTTTCTGCCTAAAGCAGTAGGTAAATTCATAAATATTCCAAGTAGACTATATCTTAATCTCTTATATAATAAATAGTCCTTATTTTTTATATATCTCCATAACTCATTTTTCTTATCAAGCCACATTTTATCATGCGACCTTATAGACAAAATAGATGTAATAGTAATAACAATACTTAAATAATTTAACATATATTCTCGTTTATTAATAATTTCAATACTCGTTAAGTCAACATCATCTATCATTTTATAAGTAACTTTATATTGTTGTTCTAATCTACCTATCATTACTTTTTCATTTACACTTTGATCACTTCTTCCAATATAATAATGGTATAAATCGATATCAATATAATAAAATGTATTTACATATTCAAGTGGTTTATATGCATAGATATTATCAACATAAAATGTTTTTTCAGGCAAAACAAGTTTTGATTTCTTTAACACCTCAGTTTTATACATAAGTGAATGCATTAATAAATAATTACCAACTTTAAATTTATTTATATCATCCCAAGTTAATAATTTTTCACTCACTATTGTTTTCCTATATTGCATAACTTTTTTATGCTTTTCTGATACTTTATCATAAATAAAATTTGAAATAAATAAATCTGGTTCTACTCCACTATTAACTAATTCAGCAACTTTATTTACAAATAAAT
The DNA here is from genome assembly GCA_946406305.1 of uncultured Lachnospiraceae bacterium. Lineage (GTDB taxonomy): Bacteria > Bacillota > Clostridia > Lachnospirales > Lachnospiraceae > UBA3633. The sequence continues at coordinate 3,381 of CAMJKC010000142.1, read as the reverse complement.
CTAATTTCTTATCAAGCCAATCATCACTATCAACTATTTTTATATATTTACCTTTTGCTTCTTTTATTCCTACATTTAATACCGAACCATGCCCACCATTTTCTTTATGTATAGCTCTACAAATATTTGGATATTTAGTTTCATATTCTTTTGCTATCTCGTAAGTATTATCCTTCATTGAGCCATCATCTACAATTAAAATTTCACAATCTTTATCACAAAAACAACTCTCTATACATTTTTTCATATATTCTGACGAATTAAAACATGGAATTACAAAAGTTATCAATTTCATTTTAAACCTTCTTCTTTATAAATATTCTCTTATCATTTAATAATTCAATTCTGTAAATTGTCATCAAAAATAAAATTATTCCAATAAATAATACAAGAAACATACTAAATATATTATTTTTATCATAGAATAATGTAAATGATGAAAAATTAATTACTGCATGTAGAAAATAAGAATATAATATATTATCAAACTTATAATACACATATGATAAAAAAATTCCTGCAAAAAAAGCAAAGATACCTTGACTTATATTCCCATGCAAAAATGCGAAACACAATCCACTTACAACTGCTGCTATATAAAAATTTGATACTTTCTCTACAGATTTAAAAATAAACCCTCTGGAAATAATTTCTTCTATAAAAGGAACTATAAAGACAGCAAAAAATAATGCCAAAAAAACATTCAGATTATTAATCTCTTCATTAATTTTTAATGCAAATTCATCATTTGGTAAAATATTGAGTAATATAAGCAAAGTGTTAGATATCCAATTTATAGATATTCCTAAAGGTATTAAATATTTTGCTTTTTTAAAATCAAATTTCAAAACCTCATCTTCTCTATATTCACTTATATTGCGAAAAAGAAAAATAAATAATGGTATAGATAATGTAGCAGCAATGCCAGTCATTAAAATACCATTATTAAATTTTGTATTATTTAAAAATAAAACAACAACAATAGTTACAAAGATATAACTAAAAATAGGAACTAAAAAACTATATAATAAAAATTTAATTTTATATTCTTTTACACCGTTCATAGAATTTTACTTAAGAATAATTTTAATCTTTCATTTTCACCTTTATTAAAAAATACATCTGGTGCTGCTTCGTATAAAAATTTTCCATTCTCCAAAAACATAACTCTGTTTGCAACTTCTTTTGCAAACCCCATCTCGTGAGTAACTACAACCATAGTCATTCCTGTGCTTGCTAATTCTCTCATTACATCAAGAACTTCTAATACCATCTCAGGATCAAGTGCAGAAGTTGGTTCATCAAATAATATGACTTCTGGATCCATCATAAGACTTCTAACAATAGCAACTCTCTGTTTCTGTCCACCAGAAAGCATAGAAGGATATGTGTCTTTTTTATCAAAAAGCCCAACCCTGTTTAAAAGTGCAATCGCTTTTTCTTCAATTTCTTTCTTATTATTTTTTTTAAAAATTTCTGGAGCAAGTGTTAAATTTTTCAAAATAGTTAAATGTGGAAATAAATTAAAATGTTGAAACACCATTCCTATTTTTTTTCTAATTGAATTAATGTCATTTTTTTTATCTGTTATATCCAAATCATCTATATATATTTTACCATTTGATACATCTTCAAGACCATTTATACATCTCAAAAAAGTAGACTTGCCACCACCACTTGGTCCTACTATACATAAGCAGTCATTTTTATATATATTGGTAGAAATATTATCAATGACAATATTGTCATTAAATTTTTTTGTTATTCCTTCCACACGAATTATAGGCATATTATCTCTCATTTTTCTTAAGTCTCCTTTCAAGTTTTTTTGAAAAATAAGACATAATAGATGTTATTATTAAATATATTATAGCGACAATAATAAAAGGAGTCCAAGGTGCATACGTTCTACTCCTTATAATACCTCCTCCTTTTGTCAAATCTTCTACCGCTACATACCCTGCCACAGCCGTCTCTTTTATAAGTGCAATAAATTCATTGCACAAAGTTGGAAGTGAAATCTTAAACCCTTGAGGTATTATTATATGCCACATCGTTTGGATGTAATTCATTCCAAGACTTCTACCAGCTTCCATCTGTCCCTTATCAATTGACATAAGACCTGATCTAAAAATTTCGGCAATATATGCTGTAGAATTAAGTCCAAAACCTATGATTGCTACAAATATACCATTCGTAGCTGATGCAAAAACACAAAAAAACAAAATCATAAGTTGAACCACAACAGGTGTCCCTCTTATAACTGTAATGTAAAGGCTACATATAAAATTTAAAATTTTTAATTTTTTTGTATTCTCATAAGTAGTTCTTATAATTGCAATAATAATACCAAAAAAAATGCCAATAACCATCGCACCAAGTGTGATGGTTATTGTATTTACCAAACCTTCTACCAAATAGATGTATCTATTTTCATCTATTAAATTTAATTTTAATGATTTTTTTATAGTAAGTATTATATTATTAAATATTTCCATATTTAGTTAATATATTTATTTATAATTTCATTTAAACTTCCATCTTGTTTCATTTCAGATAAAATAGCATTTATTTGCTCTAATAACTCTGTATTACCTTTTTTTATAGCTATAGCATATTCTTCAGTTTCATATGGTGTATTTAATACTTTTAGTCCTTCATTTTCCTTAACCATTTTTATAGCAACTTGATCATCAATTATAGCACAGTCAATACCACCTGACTTTACTGCTAAAACAGCATCTGCTATTTTATTATATCTTTTTATTGCTGCATCTCCAAAATCGTCTGTGGCATACAAATCTCCTGTTGTACCTGTTTGAACACCAATTGTTTTTCCTTGTAAATCATTTTTATTACTAATTGGTGAGTCATTAGGAACTATAATAGCTTGAACTGCATTTATATATGTATCTGAAAAATCAACATTTTCTTTTCTTTCATCAGTAACAGTTATTCCTGAAAGACCTATATCTGCTTTACCACTTGTTACAGAAGGAATTACTGCATCAAAAGCTATGTCTAACACTTTTAATTCTTTTCCAAGTTTTTCAGCAATTATATTTGCCATTTCAATTTCGATACCTTTAAACTCTTTATTCTCTTTATATTCATATGGTGGAAATTCAGCATTAGTAGCCATTATTAATTTCCCCTCTCTATCCTCACTACATGCAAATAGAGAAAATACTAAACATAAACTAAACATTGCAATTATTATTTTTTTCATAATTTAATCCTCCAAAATTTATTTTTATTCTACCAAAAATAATATATAAAATCAATCAATTTTTAATTAAATGTAGGCCTATGAAATTATATACTTATTCTTTTTTTTTCATTAATTTTTGATATTATATTAGAAATAATCAAAACTATAAA
>CAMJKC010000141.1 GCA_946406305.1 uncultured Lachnospiraceae bacterium | reverse complement strand
CAAGGTCTCATTATTCAAACCATTTATTGATAAATTAAAACTCGTATTTTCTATGACTCTTTTTTCTTTTTCATTTACATAAACTTTTACATTGTTATATTTTAATACTATATCATTCAGTGCATCAATATGGTCATAATGCCCATGTGTTAAAAAAACACACTTTAAATTGACATTTTTTTCATTTATAAATTCAAAAATTTCAGATCCATTACCTCCAGCATCTATTAGTATAGAATCTGAATTTTCATTAACTAAAAAATAACAATTTGTGTCAACATCCATTATTACAATTTTGTGTAAAACATATTCTTTATTCATATATGAAATATTATTATAATTTAGATGACTAATCAAGTCAACACTATGTTATCATTGATTTTTTTTATATATTAGATTATAATTTTTTTATGATTAAAAATTTAACTGATGGATTTCCACTAAAACTAATATTAAGATTTTCATTGCCACTCATATTTGGCAATTTATTTCAACAATGCTATAACCTTGTTGATTCAGCTATAGTTGGGCAAACCTTAGGAGCAAATGCACTTGGAAGTGTTGGTGCTACAAGTAGTTTACAATTTTTAATATTAGGCTTTTGTATCGGAATAAGCATTGGTTTTACCATCCCAATAGCTAAAGAATTTGGTGCTAATAATTATAAAAAAATGAGAATATATATATATAATGGCATTATACTCTTAACTATCACAACCATAATTCTCACTCTAATATGTATAGTCTTTTGCCACAATTTTTTACACTTATTAAAAACACCAAAAGATTTATATCCCGACACTTATAATTATATTTTCATAATATTTATAGGTATATTTGGCAACATATTATATAATTATAGTTCATCTATATTAAGAGCACTCGGAAATAGTAGAACACCATTTCTATTTTTGGTATTTTCATCTATACTAAATATATTTTTAGATTTTTTTTGCATCTTAACACTTAAGTGGGGAGTCTCTGGTGCTGCTATTGCCACAGTATTTTCACAAACTTTAAGTGGAATATTATGTGTTGCTTTAATAGTAAAAAAATATGAAATTTTAAAAATAAATAATGATGAAAAAGTTTTAAACAAATCACTCTTGAAAAACCTATTTTCTTTTGGTTTCCCTATGGGTATAAATTACTCTATAACTGCAATAGGAAGTATGTTTATACAAAGTTCCAATAATTCACTTGGAACCTTATATACTTCTGCTTTTGCCACAGGGACAAAAATCAAACAATTTGCTATGAGTCCATTTGATGCTATCGCAACAGGAACTTCAACATTCATAAGTCAAAATTATGGTGCAAAAAAAATAGATAGAATAAAATCAGGTATTAAATATGGACTTTTGATTGGATTATTTTATGGAATATTTATTGGAATTATCCTCATTCTGTTTGGGAATAAATTGTCAATGATATTTTTACCACCTATACACACGGATATTATAAGAGCTTCAGCACTATTTTTACAAATATCAGGATATGCTTTTTGGATTTTAGGAATTTTAGTCATATCAAGACTAATTGTTCAAGGGTTAGGTTTTTCTTATTTAGCAGTTTTGACTGGAGTTATTGAAATGCTTGCTCGTGTTCTTGTAAGTATATTCTTGGTAGATAAACTAAAATATTTTGCAATATGCATAGCCGAACCAATAACTTGGATAACTGGAAGTATATACATAGTCACAATTTTATTTTTTGGATATAAAAAAGTAAAAAAAGAATTAACTAATTAAACTAAAAATTACTTCTCTTGCTATCAAAATCCCAGCACTCGCTGGAACAAATATTGCAGAGCCTGGAATATGCCTCCCACTTTCTTCTTCAATTGAATTAAAAGGTGTTTCAGGCGAATAAACCACTTTCAATTCTTTTATATTTCTTTTTCTCAATTCATGCCTTAAAACTTTTGCAAGTGGACACACTTTCGTTTCATATATATCTGAAACCAAAAGTTTCTCAGGCTCTATTTTATTTCCTGTCCCCATACAAGATATTATTTTTATATTATTTTTATTCGCTTCTTCAATAAGGCATATCTTACTTGATACAACATCTATTGCATCTATAATATAATCATATTTTTTCAAGTTTATCTCATCTACTGTTTCTTTACTATAAAAGATATTAAATTTTTCAACTTCAATATCTTTATCAATATTCTTAATTCTCTCTTCCATGGCATCAACTTTTTTCATACCTATGTTATTAGCATTTGCAATTATTTGTCGATTAATATTAGAAGGAGTTATCACATCCTTATCAACAATAGCAATTTTTCTTATCCCTGTTCTAATAAGGCTTTCTACCACATATCCACCTACACCACCCAAACCAAATACAATTACTCTTTTATCAAATAACTTTGATAAATTTGTTTTAAATTTCATTTCATTGAATAATATATTTGTTCTATCAAATTGACCATCTATCATAAATATTTATGAAACCACATTAACTGATAAAGTAGTATATGGAATTGAAATATTATGCTCATCAAATACATGTTTATACCTTTCCATCAAACTATCTCTACAAGCAATATAATCTGTTTTTTTGCAATAAACTCTTACAGTATATCTTATACTACTACTTGAGTAACTACTAAGAGCTATATATATGTCTTCATCTTTTAATATAAGAGGTTCAGACATTACAGCTTCTTTGAGCGCCATCTTCACTTCATCTATTGGAGCATCATAAGAGGCATCAACAATGTGTTCTATCCTTCTTACAGGTAATTGACTATAATTTATGATTGTAGCACTCCCTACAGTACTATTCGTAATATATATCATCTCATTTTTTATTGTTTTTATTTTTGTAAGCATAAATGAAATATCCATAACTGTCCCTTCTATTCCATTTATATTTACATAGTCATCTATTTGAAAAGGTCTATTTAAGTATATAGAAACAGCATTTGCTAAATTTGACATAAGATTTTGAACTGCTAAAGAAATTGCTAAACCAAATATAGAAAAAGCAGCAACAAGTGATGAAGTATTTATACCAAGTGCACTGGCTACCATCATTATTGCGTTAAATATAATAAAAACCTTTATAACTGTTGTAATAATCTTAACTATATTTTTCTCAAAATGAGTTCTGTCTATAAAAGCAGTAACTATTTTCATTACTACTCTATATATTATGTAACATACAGCAGTTATTGCTATTGCAGAAGGAATTCTTGAAAGATCTGCCCCTATAGTGCTTCCTAGTCCATCAAGAAAACTTGAAAAATAATTGATATTACTATTTAATTCCCCTGTTATATTCATACCATGATACAAAAATTTATATTTTTGCTTAACCTCCGTTTATTTAATTATTGATAAAGAAATGACTCCCACTTATATGAACCTCCACCTTGCCAAAAAATCCATTCATTAAATCCTGCTTCTTCTGCAGCTTTTATCTGTTCTCTATATTGCTCTTTTTCATATACCATATAATCTTGCAGCCAATTCGCTGTAAAAGCTTGAAGCCATGGTCTTACTTTTCCATAATGAGCAGAATAGTCATATGACTTCTCTATAACGGTGTTGGAAGTTTTTAATGCATTATAAATAGTTTCATATGGCTTTAAATCAGGAACTTCAATTGAAAAAGTTCCATTTGCATAGTGGGATGGATAAATCATTGGACATATATAATCACAATACTTTATCAAATTGGGATAATCTTGCCCTATACTCCACTGGTCTCTATAAGAATTTATAATACTTCCATAAACATCAATTGAAAAGAATACATCCTTTTTCACTAATTCTTCATATACTTCTTGTGCAAAATTAGTTAATACCTCTATCCTTGAAAGTCCTCCTGTCTCTTCTTCTGTAAATTCAACTTGTCTTAATCCTCTATCGGTAGAAAATCTAAAATAGTCAAATTGAATCTCATCAAAACCAGTATCTGCAGCAAAGAGTGCAATTTGTTTTATATAATCTCTCGTCTTTTGCTTAAATGGATTTAACCAATAATATCCACTATTGTCTTTATAAAGCTTTCCAGATTTTGTTATGAGTGCCATACTGTTATCTTTTCTTGTTGCAAAATTATCAAGAAAGCAAGCAATTCTCGCAACAACATATATATTTTCTTCATGACACCTATCTAAAAATGCCTTTACATTTTTTATCTGTTTTTCAGTAGTTCTCAATTCCTTTACTATTTCCGCATCACAATCTATTGTAATTCTACCCAACTCATCTTTTATATCCACTATTATAGAATTTATTTCACTATTTTTTATATTTTCAAAAATGACATCAAATTTTTCATCATTACCTGCTACATAAGCTGGCAGATATATGCCTTTCATCTCTATTGGCTCTTTTGTCCTTTTGAGTATCAAGTCATATTACCTGCTACATAAGCTGGCAGATATATGCCTTTCATCTCTATTGGCTCTTTTGTCCTTTTGAGTATCAAGTCATATTACCTGCTACATAAGCTGGCAGATATATGCCTTTCATCTCTATTGGCTCTTTT
>CAMJKC010000140.1 GCA_946406305.1 uncultured Lachnospiraceae bacterium | reverse complement strand
ATATTCCAGATTGTATTATTGTAAAATTTGAAGATATAGTTAAAGATAAGTTTATTTTTTATAATGTTTTTGAAGAATGTAATAATTCTAAAATTGATAAAAAAGAAATAAATGATAAATTAAAAAAATTATTTGATGAACAAATACAAATATCATTAAATTTAAATTTAAATGATGAACTATATGCAGTTCGTTCATCCTCAAATATTGAGGATGGAATAAAAAAAAGTTTTGCAGGACAATTTGATACTTACTTAAATGTTAAAAGTAAAGATGTAAACGAAAAAATTAAGTTGTGTTTTAAATCTTTGTATAATGAGAATGTGATTGAATATATAAAATTAAATAAAATTAAAATTTCAGAATTAAAAATGTATGTCTTAATACAAAAAATGATTCAATCTGAATTATCAGGGATAATTTTTACAGCAAATCCTAAGGGGATATTAAATGAAATAGTTATAACAGTAGGTGAGGGAATTGGAGAAAATGTAGTAAAAGATAAAATTGATACTACAAATTATTATTATAATATATCGGACAAAGTTTATTATTATGAAGGTAAAAAAAATTATTTAAATGAAGAAATGATACAAAAATTGGCTAATATTTCATTTAGAATTGAAAGTATTTTAGAGAAATATTTAGACATAGAATTTGCAATATTTGCAAATAATATATATATATTACAAGCAAGAAAAATCACCACAATAGATGAAAAAAATGTATTAATACTAGATAATAGCAATATAGTTGAAAGCTATCCTGGTATATGTTTACCTTTAACTTGTTCTTTTGCAAATATAGTATATACAGGTGTATTTAAGGGGTTATGTTATAGATTATTAAAAGATAAAAAAGTAATTGAAAGGGAAAACTATATTTTTTCAAATATGGTCGGAAATGTAAATGGGAGAATGTATTATAAAATTAGTAATTGGTATATTTTGTTAAAATGCTTGCCATTCAATAAGAAAATAATTCCAATTTGGCAGGAAATGCTTGGTATAAAAGATAAATCTTATGATAAAAAGAAAGTAAAAATTACATTCAAAACAAGAGTTATGACTTACATAAACTTTTTAGTTGAAATATTTAATATAGAAAATAGTATGAAGAAATTAAATGAAGACTTTGTAAAAATAAATGAGTTTTTCTATAAAAGTTATTCAAGCAGTATTACAAAAGAAGAAATTATAAAATTATATTTTGAAATAAAAAATAAATTACTTAGTATTTGGGATATTACTCTAATAAATGATATTTATTCTTTTATATATACAGGGATATTAAAAAAAATATTGAAAAAAAATTATAAAAATTATGAATTAGTAGCTAATAAATATATTAGTAGTATATCAAACATAGAAAGTATTAACCCATTAAAAGAATTAATAATTATAGCATATGAAAAAGATATGTTAAATAAAGAGGAGTATGAAAAACGAATAGATGAATATATAAAAATTTATGGTGATAGAAATTTAGAAGAATTAAAACTTGAAAGTAAAACATTTAGAACAGATAAAAATTTACTTCTAAATAAGATATATGAATATAGACTTGATAAAAATAAATTAAAAAGTTTGTATGATAGTTTAAATGTCGAAAATAAAATAGAAATAGATAATAAAAGAATAAAAAAAATATTAGAAAAATGCAAAAAAGGAATTAAAAATAGGGAAATATCAAGATTAAATAGAAGCAGAATATATGGGATGGTAAGATTAATTTTTTTAAAGTTGGGAGAGATCTTTGTAAAAGAAAAAATTATTAATGACAAAAGTGACATTTTTTATTTGACTGTTGATGAAGTTTTTAACTTAGCTAAGAATAGTATATATATACAAGAGAAAATAGAAAATAGAAAAAAAGATTACGAAATATTTAAAATGTTACCTGCATATTCAAGAATTATATTTGAAAATAAAGAATTTAATAAATATCATATCAGCATTAATTCTAATAAAAAAATTAATACTAATAATTACCTTTTAGGGATACCTTGTTCCAATGGAATTGCCGAAGGTGAAGTTGTGGTAATAGAAAATCCAAATGAAATTACAAATTGTAATAATAAAATATTAGTTACTAAAACTACTGATCCAGGATGGGTGTTTTTAATAGCAACTGCAAAAGGCATAATATCTGAAAAAGGTTCTTTATTATCACATACGGCAATTATCTCACGAGAATTAAATATACCTTTTATTGCATGTGTAGAAAATTTATTAAATAATGTAAAAACAGGGGATTTTATCAAAATGGATGGTTCTACTGGAAAAATTGAAATTATTATGAGACATAATTAGAAAATTATATATTGTATTATAAATTTTTTTAACAAATACGGAGATTAATTTAAAATGAAATGCAGAAAATTTAATTTTGAAAAAGATGCAATAATTGATTTTATCAATTTGCCTAAGAGAATATATAATAAAAATACAAATATGGAAAATCCAAAACAAATGAGAGAATTATTGTTAAACAATCATACTCTTAGCAAATATTTTCAATTAGATAAGTTTTTAATATATGATAATAATGATGTGGTTGGTAGATTTTGTATAACAACTTATAAGGATGATATGACAGCATATATTGGTTTTATTGAATTTGTTAATAATAAAAAAATTGCAAATTTTTTATTTGAAAAAGCTTATGATTTTGTTAAAGAGAAAGGCTATAAAAAAATAGTAGGACCAGTTGATGCTTCATTTTGGATAAAATATAGATTAAAAATTAACTTATTTGATTGTATTCCATATACTGGTGAACCATACAATAGAGATTATTATTTTAAATTTTTTGTTGACAATAAATATAAAGTGGTAGAACATTATACTTCTAATGCTTTTAATGTTATTGATAAATTTGATCATAATGAAAAAATTGAAAATAGATATAAAGAATTTAATGAAAGAGGTTATAAGATTATTAGTCCTAAAATCAAAAATTTTGATAATTTAATTGATGAATTATATTGTTTAATAATTGATTTATATAGTGATTTTCCAACATTTAAATTAGTAAGTGCAAAAGATTTTAAAGAATTATTTAAAAGTTATAAATATATAATTAATACTGAAATGATAAAAATGGCATATTATAAACAAAAAGCTGTTGGATTTTTTGTTAGTATTCCAAATTATTATAATGAAGTATATCACATAGGTTTATCAAACATATTTAAAATTTTGAAGCTAAAAAGAAAACCAAAAGAGTATATAATGTTATATATGGGGGTTGATAGAGCACATAGGGGATTAGGGAAGGCATTACTTGGAGCAATAGTAGAAGAACTAAAAAATATAGGACTTCCAAGTATTGGAGCATTGATAAGAGATGGGAAAATAACAAATACATATGGAAGAGAGATTGTTTATAAACAATATGAATATGTATTAATGGAGTGTGATATTGGTGATTAAAATAAATGAAATTATTAGGGATGATTACATAAAATGGTATAATAAAGATTATATTTTTGAAAAATGTAATGGTATTTTTAAAAGTATAACTTTTGGTAATTTTATAGAAAAAACAATATATTTGTCAGAATTTTTAATTAAGAATAATCTGAAAAATAAAAGAGTAATGATTTATGCTGAAAATTCGATTAATTGGATGATAGCAGATTTGGCTATTACAGCATATGTAGGCGAAAGTGTATTAATTTCTAAAGAGTGGAAATATGATGACATTGATTATGCAATAGATTTATTAAATATTAATTGCATTATTTTTAGTAAAAGTAAAAAAGAAGTAATTAATGAAATAAAAAATAAATATTTTAATGTTATATATCTATGCATGGATGATTTTGAAGAAATTTTTAAAATTGGAAAGAGTTTAAATAACTTAAAACAAAATATGTTTAACTTTAAAAATAAAAATAATGATGAATGTTCAAAAATCATATTTACCAGTGGAACAAGTGCAATGCCAAAAGCAGTGAAATTGTCTTTGAAAAATATTTATTCTTGCCATAATGCATTAAGCTTGAGAACATCAACTAATGAAAATGATACGGCTTATTTATTTTTACCTTTATCACATGCATATGCAAATATTACAAATTTTATGTATTCTTTAGTTAGTGGATGTAAAATATATTTATCAAGTTCTATACAAAGCATACAGAGTGAATTATTGGAAATAAATCCTACTATTTTTTGTTCTGTTCCACTAATATATATAAAAATGTATAATTATTCAAAAGAAAATTTATATAATTTATTTGGCGATAAAATCAAATTTTTATATTGTGGAGGAGTAAGTTGGGATAAAAATATTAGAAAGTATTATAAAAAAATAGGTTTAAATATTATAGAAGCTTATGGTTCAACAGAAACATCCTCTTTAATATCAATAGAATATCCAAATAAAGATGATTTTGAAAGTGTTGGAACAATTATTGAAGATATAAATGTAAAAATAATTGATAAAGATATAAAAGGCAATGGAGAAATAGTGGTAAAGGGTGATAATGTTTTTTTAGGTTATGCAAATAATGATAAAGA
>CAMJKC010000139.1 GCA_946406305.1 uncultured Lachnospiraceae bacterium | reverse complement strand
GATATGTGGTTAATTCTTATGCTTCTTTATAAACCCATAGTAATTATACTCTATAAGCATAAAATAAACATTTGCATTATTTTATAAAAAGTAGTAAAATATTACAACATATTATTATGGAGGTTTTATATGAAAAAACTTTTATCATTTCTTTTATGTTTTGCCGTTTTAGTAAATCTCGTTGCATGTGGTAACTCTATATCTGTAGCTACTGGTGGTACATCTGGAACTTATTATGGGTTTACAAACATAATTGCAGGAGTATTAAATGAAAAATATAAAGATACACTTAACCTAAGAGTTGAATCAACTGGAGCATCTAAAGCAAACATTCAACTCATAAACAGCAATGATGCAGGCATTGCAATAGTCCAAAATGATGTTATGTATTATGCTTATACTGCTACAGATTTATTTGAAGGAGAAGAGCCAATAAAGAGTTTCTCTGCAATTGCTGCTTGCTATCCAGAAACTATTCAAATAATAGCTAATAAAAATATTAATTCTATATCTGAATTAAGAGGTAAGAGAGTTTCAGTTGGAGATGCTGGCTCTGGTACTGAATTCAATGCTAAACAAATTTTAGAAGTTTATGGTATGGACATTGAAAAAGATATAGAAAAAAATAATCAATCTTTTGCTGATTCTTGTGACTCTATAAAAAACGGAACTATAGATGCTGCATTTGTTGTCGCTGGAGACCCAACTACTGCAGTTTCTGAATTAGCAACTTCTTATAACTTTAACATTTTACCAATTGATAGAGCTCATGCATCATCTCTTAAAGGCAGATATAACTATTATACAGAAAGAACTATTCCTGGTGGAACATATTCTTGTGTTCCTAATGATGTTTCAACTGTTTCTGTTATGGCTACATTTATTGCAAATAATAATTTGTCAGAAGATATAGTTTATAGTTTCACTAAAGGTTTGTTTGAATATAAAGATGAGTTTAATCACCAAAAGGCTGAACTCTTAGACCCTAACACTGCAATATCTGGCATATCTATACCTTTCCACCCTGGTGCAGAAAAATACTATAGTGAGATTGGCATTAAATAATATTAAACAAAAAATATTATTTTTTATTTTAGCCATAGTATTAATTATTACTATGGCTTTATTCTTTTTTAGAAGCAATAAAAAACTTATACTTATAGATGATAAAACTAATATTCCACTTATGATGATTAACCTTTCAAACCACAAAACTTTTTCGGTAGAATTTATTCACTCTGTAAACAAAAGTAAAGTTATAGATTTTTATACCTATGATGATAATAATGAAATAATTGTATATAAAACTATTTATTATAATTTTGGTGCTGGTGTAGAAACTGAACTTATTGATAAAGAAAAGTTAACTTTTGGCGAAAATGGTGAAATGATAATTTCTAATATAAACAAAACGATACATCCATTAATATATGTTGTAGGAACTGTATATGACCACATTCTTAAAATAGGAAATATAAGCATAAATTTAAATAACACATTTGGTAGAAATAGACATATAAGATTTAAAATATTATAAAGGAGAATACTATGGAACACATTGATGAAAAAATAGATAAAAAAAAGATTCTTGAAAAATATGATACTGATTCAAATACAAGAGTTTTCACTGGAATCAAATCAAAAATTTTCAAATTTTTATTTGCTTCATTTTCAATCTATTGTATATTGATAAATTTTTTATTTCATTTTGAAACAAGAGTAAATAGAGCTTCATTTGTAGGTTTATTAGTTTGTTTTTCTTTACTCTTATATCCATCTATGAAAAATAAAAAAAATGACATTCCATTGATTGATTACATACTTGCGATTGTTGGATTGTTTTGCTATTTTTATTTTGTATTTAACTATAAATCTATCACTAAACTTGGAACCCTCATAACTCCTTTTCAAATGATAATAGGCATTATTGGAATAGCAATAACACTTGAAGCATGTAGACGAGTAACAGGACTCCCTATTGTCATAGTCTCTCTCTTTTTTATAATATATGGACTAACACAAAAATCTTTAAGACTAAATATATATAATTTGTTTTACACTACAGATGGTGTTTTAGGCACACCAGTAAAAGCTTGCCAAAGCTATATAGTCCTATTTGTGTTGTTTGGAGCATTTTTAGAAAAAACTGGTATATCAGATTTTTTTATAGATTTAGCTAATTCAATAGCAGGAGGTTCTATTGGAGGTCCCGCTAAAGTTGCAGTAATATCAAGTTCATTATGTGGAATTGTATCTGGTTCAAGTGTAGGAAATACTGTCACTACTGGTTCAATCACTATACCGCTTATGAAGAAAAATGGCTACAAACCTGAATTTGCAGGTGCAGTTGAAGCCGCAGCATCTACAGGTGGACAAATAATGCCACCGATAATGGGAGCTGCTGCCTTTTTGATGATTGAATATACTGGTCAAAGTTATGGATTCATAGCTTCAAGAGCTATACTTCCAGCCCTTTTATACTTTGCAGGAATATTTATATCTGTTCATCTTGAAGCAAAAAAACTTGGATTAAAAAGTATGGACAAAAATGAATTGCCAAAATTTTCTCAAGTTATGTTTACATCTTGGTTCTTGACAATCCCTTTACTTCTTTTAACTTTTTTCCTTGTAACAGGTAGAACTATGGCTCAATCTGCACTATTTTCTATCATAGCATGTATAATAGTTGGGCTCTTTAATAAAAAATCAAGAATTAGTTTAACCAAAATAATAGATGCACTTGAAGCAGGAACTAGAAGTACTTTATCTGTTGGTATCGCTTGTGCAGTTGCAGGCACAATAGCTTGTATAATAACGACAACTGGTGTAGGTTCTATATTGTTTGAAGCTATTACAACTATATCTCAGGGCAATCTACTTATAGCTATGCTACTCACTATGATAACTTGTATTGTATTAGGGATGGGTGTCCCAACTACTGCAACATATGTAATAGTGTCAACTACTTGTGCTCCTATACTTACGAATATGGGGGTCAATTATTTTGCTGCACATCTATTTGTTTTCTACTTTGGCATAGTTGCTGACATAACTCCACCAGTAGCACTGGCTGCATATGCAGCATCGGCTATTGCAAAAAGCAAACCTATGAACACAGCATTTAATGCAACACAACTTGCAATTGCTGCTTTTATAGTTCCTTTTATTTTTTCACTTAACCCAGCTTTACTTTTTATAAACACTAATCCATTTGAAGTTATACTTATAATAATTACATCTCTACTTGGCATATTTGGAGTCGCAAGTGGAATTAGAGGATACTCAATAGCAGAAACAAATGTAATTGAAAGGACTTTGTTAATTTTTGGTGGACTCTTACTTATATATCCTGGAATTTTTACAGACACAGTCGGTATTTGTATGATTATAGGTAGTTTACTATTATCAAAATTTAAAGTAGGAGAATAACTATGAAAGAAATTAATTTTAAACCAAAAGGTGTATGTAGCACAAATATACATTTTTTGTTAGATGACGAAAATAACATACACGAATTGACTTTTACTGGTGGATGTAATGGAAATTTAAAAGCAATAGGAAAACTCATTGAAGGGAAAAATGCAAAAGAAATTGCTAACATTTTAAAAGGAAATCAGTGCGGATATAGAAATACATCTTGTGCCGACCAATTAGCAATAGCCATAGAATCTGCCATATCATAACTTGACAATATTATCTTTTTTTGATAACATAAGAATGTTGCACCTTTAGCTCAGTTGGTAGAGCAGCAGACTCTTAATCTGTTTGTCCAGGGTTCGACTCCCTGAAGGTGCATTTTTTTAATTCTATTCTTAATTTTTTTTATTATCTATTAAAATCTCCACTTGCCCCACCAGATTTGTGCATAAGTTTTATATCACTGATAACTATATCTCTCTGCACAGCTTTACACATATCATATACTGTAAGAGCAGAAATCGCACAGGCAGTTAAACTCTCCATCTCAACTCCAGTTTTCCCACTACACTTAATCTTCGCTTCTATATCAACTGAAATATCTTTTTCATTTAACTCTATATTCATATCTATTCCATTTATATTTATCGGATGGCACATAGGTATTAAAGTTGATGTTTTTTTTGCCCCCATTATCCCAGCAACCTGTGCAACTGTAAGAACATCTCCTTTTTTCATACCACCAGTTTTTATTAAATCAAAAGTTTTTTTATTTACAAATACTTTTGCAGAAGCAACCGCAACTCTGTTTGTATCACTTTTATCTCCTACATCAACCATATAGGCTTTTCCTTTTTCATTAAAATGTGTAAAGTCATTATTTATACTCATATACTACCCTCCTAAATATAATCGTATATTATTATACCAAATTTTTAAATTTTTTGATATGATTTGATGCAATATGGTTTGCTTAAAAGTTTAAATAAGTATCGGACATTATCTCCAATGCTTCCCTTTAAGGTAATGACCGATACAAGCATATTTTTATCAATTCGTATCACATTTTATAAAAAAGTTCCCACTTGGGAACTTTCAGGGAACTTTTTGGGAACCTTTGGGAAC
>CAMJKC010000138.1 GCA_946406305.1 uncultured Lachnospiraceae bacterium | reverse complement strand
CCATAGAACAAAATCATTTCTGTTCTTTTTATTCTAACATCAAGCCTTCTTTCGTAATTATCAAGCACGGCAACAGCTAAGTTTTCTTTCATTTCATTTGAAAAATTCTTATGCTTAGTAACTTCTAATAATATATCTTTATGTGCTGGCAATAATTTAGAACTGTTTATAACTTCTTCTAAATTCTTTGTTCCATCTTTTAATTTATTTATAATTCTTGTGGCTTTAATGTCTATATATCTTCTTTGTAAAAACTCTGCTATTAACTCACCTATCATTATCAATGTCAAAACAAGCATTACAAGCAAAACAAACTTCACTGGCTCATCAAGCAATATAACCACTTGCCTCATAATACTATTTGAATTGATGTTTCTAAAAATACTATTCATAATCTTCATTTAGCTATAATTAAATACATATTTAAAAATAACCTTTAAACTCCTTTACTTTATTTATACTCAATACATATACAAGAAAACCTAAAGCTAATAATGCAATTGATGACCCATTCATAAACAAACTAAGTAGATTCTTATTCCCTAATTCATTCTTTATTCCAATACCACCATTTGTATCTATTTCAAATATCTTTATATGAACAGTTCCACCATCTTGTGTTTCCAATATTCCATCAGGTTCTTTCTCATTACCTTTTAATAGTTCATCTCTATCATTATTATTGTCTTCATTTCCTGCTTTATCACCAGAATCACTTGGTGTATCACTGTCTTCTAAACTTTCAACCATTTTTTCATCATTATTTTCTTCACTTGTTTCTTCATTTTCTTTTGTCTCTTCTGCTTCTATTTCACTCTCTTTAGTAGTTTGAGTTGTTTCTTCGTTTAATTCACTTGCTACAGTTTCACTATTTATTACTTCCTCTACATTTTCAATATCATTTCCTATTTCAGACATATTTCTTATAATATCTTCTCTACTAATAGGAGCAGCCTCTTCAATAATTTCATCTTTATTAGAAGAAATATTTATTGCTACTCTTTCACTTGCCTCTGGGGCTGTCGGAAAAATTTCTTCCGTTTCTTTTTCTATCTTATTTGTTTCTCTTTCTTTAGTTTCCTTCTTGATTGTCTCTTTTTTTGTCATTTCTTCTGGAGCTATGATTGGCCTCTCATTAAAAGCTCTTTTTGTAGTTTCACTATCACCTCTGATTCTTTTCTTTATACTTTCTTGAATTGATTCTCTTCTAAGTGATTCATAAATACTTTCATCAATAACAATTGACTGTAATATTTTCTCTTTATCTATGGCAGTTTCTAATTCCTTTTTTATTGATTCTTGTCTTACTGACTCCATTTTCTCTCTTAACTCTTTTTCTGCAGCATTTGATTTTTGATTACCTTGCCAATAAATTCCACCACCAGGACCACCTGTATTTTGATTTGATGAACCACTACCTGAATTGCCATTTCCATTACCTTTTGCATCATCATTCCCAGTAGAATTATTATTGCTATTACCATTTTTACCACCACTTGCACCACCTTCTCCATTTCCTCCATCACCTTCGGCAGCTATAACACTATTTTTATCATATAGTTCATCATGCCATTCTGCATTTTGTACTTTTACACCATGAGACTTTTTTTTTGTTGTCTCAGTCTTTACTTCTTGTAAATTTATTGCACTTTCTTTAAGTTTAGCTGAAGAAGCAATTGATTTAAAAGAAAAAACTTGTAGTATAATTACTGCTACAATAATTAAATATTCAATTTTTAATTTAAACTTATTCATTTTTTTATCTCATTATATTTGATATAGATTTAATATTTATATTTTTATATTTTTCTATATAATCTTTTGGAAGGTTTTCTACTGCTACTTTTGGTAAAAAAATATTTTTGTATCCAAGTTTAGTTGCTTCTTTTATTATCATATCCACATTTTTTATATTTCTGACTTCTCCCGATAATCCAACTTCTCCGCAATATACACAGTCACTACCGAGTGCAACATTTTTATATGATGATATTATTGCCATGATTATTGCAAGGTCTATTGAAGTATCTTTTATTTTTAATCCTCCTGTAATATTTATATATATATCATATTCATATAACGGCAAGTTCAGTCTTTTTTCTATTATAGCAATAAGAAGTCCTAACCTATTATAATCTCCACCATTTATATTTCTTTTTGCCATGCCAAATTGTGACTTTGTAACTAAACTTTGCACTTCTATAAATATAATCTTCCCAGAATCAACTGTGCAGGTTATAACACATCCGCTTGCATCTTCTGGTCTGCCATCTAAAAAAATTTCAGACACATTTTTTATCTCTTTTAACCCCTCTTTTTTCATCTCAAAAACTGCAAGCTCTTTATTTGAACCAAATCTATTTTTTACACACCTGAGCAAGTTATAATTTTTAAATTGGTCATCTTCAAAATATAACACAGTATCGACTAAATGTTCAAGTATTTTGGGTCCTGCCACATTGCCATCTTTTGTAATGTGCCCTATAATAAATGTGCTTATATTTAATTCCTTTGACAATTTAAATATCAAATTGGCACTATTTCTCACTTCTGATATAGAACCTGGAAATCTATTTTCCCCATCAGTAGATATTGTCTGTATTGAGTCAATTATAAGTAATTCTGGTTTATATTTTGAAACTATAGTAATTATTTTTGATATGTTTGTCTCATCTACAAATTTTACTTTAGAGGTAAAATCTCCAAGTCTTTTAGCTCTAAGTTTTATTTGTGATAAATTTTCTTCTCCTGATATATATAAAACCTCCCTATCTTTTCCTACATTTCTCGCTATTTGTAGCATCAAAGTTGATTTACCAATGCCTGGTTGCCCACCTATTAAACACATTGAGCCTTTAACTATGCCACCACCAAGCAAGTTATCAAACTCATCAAAACCAGATGAAAATCTCTCCTCATCATTTATGTTAATTTTATCTATAGTTATAGGAGTCTTTGTATCGTTTACATCAAGCAAATTCTCTACACTATCTATTTTCTGCTCTACAAAAGTATTCCACTCTTTACATATAGGACACTGCCCAAGCCATTTGCTTGATTCATATCCACAGTTGTCACAAAAATATATTATTTCTTTTTTATTCTTTTTTGCCATCTGATTTTTATTTTTTTATTTCTAATTTATCATCTTTTACTGTTATAGTAACTTTATCGCCAGATTTGATAATGCCATCTACCGCACTATCAGCAAGTAAATTTTCAAGCATATCTGTCAATGTCCTTTTTAATTTTCTTGCTCCATATTGTTGTTCAAAACCATTTTTGAGAATTAAATCTTTTGCCTTTTCATCAACTGTTAAAGATATATTAAGACTTTCATAAGTTCTTTTTATAATACTATCTAATTGAAGTTCTAATATGTCTTTCATATTCTCCATATCAAGTTTATGGAATACTATTATCTCATCTATACGATTTATAAATTCTGGCTTAAATGTATGTTTCACTTCAGCCATTATATTCTCTCTCATCTTTTCATATTCTTTATTCTCATCTGTACTGCTTGTCTCAAAACCTAAAGTCTTAGGCTCTATTATAACACTTGCTCCCACATTAGAGGTCATAATTATTATACAGTTTTTAAAATTCACTTTACGACCTTGTGAATCTGTTATATGCCCATCATCAAATATTTGCAACATTATATTAAATACATCTTGATGTGCTTTTTCTACTTCATCAAATAAAACTACACTATATGGTTTCCTTCTAATTTTTTCTGTTAGTTGACCACCTTCATCATAACCTACATAACCTGGTGGAGACCCAATGAGTTTTGACACAGTAAAACTCTCCATATATTCCGACATATCAACCCTTATCAAATTATCTTCTGAACCAAACATTGCTGCTGCAAGAGCTTTACATAACTCTGTCTTACCAACACCTGTAGGACCCAAAAATAAAAATGTACCTATTGGTTTATTTGGATCTTTAAGTCCCATCCTATTTCTCTTTATAGCTTTTGATATGCTTTTTACTGCATCATTTTGACCTATTACCCTTTTATGAAGTTCTGATTCTAAATTTGCAAGCCTTTCATTTTCATCTTCCGTAATTTTTTTCACTGGTATAGAAGTCCAACTTGCTACTACATCAGCTATATCTTCTCTTCCTATTGATAAATTATTCTCTTTTACCATCTTTTCGCTTTTTTTATTTATCTCTTCAATTTTCTTTCTATACTCTTCTTGCTCTTCTTTTAATTTTTTTACTTCATCAAAGTTTTCATTGATAATAAGCTCTTCTTTCTTTTTTTCTATATCTTTAATTTTGTTTTCCAAATCCATATATTCTTTTGGCAATACAAAATTATTTATTTTTACTTTCGCACAAGCTTCATCTATCAAATCTATTGCTTTGTCTGGCAATTGACGGTCTTGTATATACCTTTCACTTAATTTAACTGCTGCAACTACAGCCTCTTCTGTTATTTTTACATTATGAAAGTTTTCATATCTATATTTTAAGCCATCAAGTATTTTTATACTATCATCAATAGATGGCTCATCTATTGAAACTGTTTGAAATCTTCTTTCTAATGCCTTATCTTTTTCTATATACTTTCTATATTCATCTACAGTAGTAGCACCTATTACTTGTATATCTCCTCTCGCTAAAGCAGGTTTTAAAATATTT
>CAMJKC010000137.1 GCA_946406305.1 uncultured Lachnospiraceae bacterium | reverse complement strand
ATTAGTATTTCCATATTTTAATAGTTGAATCATATTTTATCCTTTCAAATTGTAATTTATTATTTTGTTCATCATTTAATAAACGACTTGATTTCTTTCTCTAACAATCGAAACACATTTGCAACCAAATATCCATCTGCAATTGCATGATTTAAACGAACAGATACAGGCATAACCAGTTTACCATTTTCTTCTCTATATTTTCCCCAAGTAATAATTGGTGCTAAAAACATATTAGCATCAGGTAATTCAATATTCAAAGAATCATAAGATAACCATGATATATATGATGCATCAAACCAATTTGGATGATTTTCCATATCTAACATATATTCATTTGTTTTTTTCGCATCTTCGATATCATTCAATACATTAACATAAAAGCTTTCATAGTTTTCATTATACTTCGTATATACAGGAGTACAAGTTTCAGTTTCTTCATGGAATACATATTGAGTAGGATTAATCATATCATAGCATATTAATTCATTTGTTTTACAAAGATATCCCATCCTATAATCTTCACGAGAATTAAGAACTTTTGATAGTATGTAAAGGAAATTAATATAGAACTTTGTTCCTTTCTCTTTTGAATAGTGAACAAGTTCAGTAACATCAATTCTTGCAGTCATTGAAGTTGAGCAATGACAATCCTCTGAAAAATGTCGAAATACACCTTTTCTATAATATTTTTCTTTGTCTATTACCTTGTAATTCACAATAATTACCTCCCTCAGAAATTACTATTTCTACCATCATATTATAACATAAAAGGAGCAATTTTTTCATTTGCTCCCAAAACTATTAATTTTTTTATCCGCATATTTCAGTCCCATCTTTCCATTTAACTATTATTTTATCTTTATTAACTACTATCTTATCAACCAGTGCATAAAACGACCCTTAGTTAAAACAAGTTAATATATTTTTCTTTTAATGAAAAAACTTATAAATTTTATAAGTTTTTTCACACTAATGAAAAAAACTTGACAGCTATGCAAATATATAATATAGTATTCACATATGATAAAACGGATAGAATATTTGAAAAAATTAAATAATTTTAAGGAAAAAGAACTAATAAAAGTCATCACGGGCTTAAGAAGGTCTGGGAAATCTATTTTGATAGAACAATTTATAGATTATTTAAAAGAAAATGGAGTAAAAGACAATCAAATCATTAAAATAAATTTTGAAGAAAAAGAAAATGAAGAACTTTTAGATAAAGATAAATTATACAAGTACCTTATTGATAAAATTAAAAACAATAAAGAAATATATAGTTATTTGTTCTTAGATGAAATACAAAAAGTTAAAGATTTCCAAATTATAATTGATAGTCTATATGTCAAAAAAAATATTGATATATATATCACAGGTTCAAATGCTGATTTACTATCAAGTGAACTTGCAACTTTACTCACAGGAAGATATGTTGAGATTAAAATGTTACCACTATCATACAAAGAATATATTGATAATAAAGATGATAGTGTAGAGCTATTTAACAATTATCTAAATAATGGTGGATTACCTTATTTGTTAAATCTTGAAACTGATGAAATGAAATATGAATATATAATGGGCTTGTATAATACAATACTAAATAATGACATAATCAGAAGACATAATGATATAGATATATCAACATTTGAAAATATTTTGAATTTTATTATTGATAATACATCAAATATTGTATCTCCAAATTCTATAGCCAATACATTAAATTCATATGGTAAAAAAGTATCATACAATACGGTTAAAAAATATATTAGATATATGAAAGAATGTTATCTGATATATGAATGCAATAGATATAATATTTTGGGCAAGCAAAATTTAAAAACTTTATCAAAATATTATCTGGTTGATTTGGGATTTAAAAAAGTTTCTTCAATAAAAAATAATACAAATTTAGGATATAATATTGAGAATATAGTTTACTTAGAACTACTTAGAAAAGGGAATATTGTAAATGTAGGAAAAGTAAATAATTCAGAAGTTGACTTTGTTGTAAAAAAAGAAAATGAAATTGAGTATTACCAAGTTTCAACTTCTTTATATGATGAGAAAACAAAAGCACGAGAAATTAATTCATTAAAATCCATAAAAGACAACTATAAAAAAACAATACTTACACTTGATGATTATGGCATGGGAAATGTTGATGGAATTAATATTGTAAATTTAAGGGAGTGGTTAATATAATTGTTATACTCTCCCCATCTTCAGGCACTATTATTTGTTTTAACCCTTTTTCTTTAGCAAATTTTCTCACATCATTTCTCCCTGTTCCTTGTTCTTCAAACCATGGGTCTATTAAAAAGCAAACATTGCCATATTTAATTTTTAATGTTGCATTTCTTATTTGTTTAATTTCCATTTTCTATTTTCCTATTGATTAGTAATAAAAAAGTATTTTATACAAAATAAAAAATTAGTGATGTCCGCACCCACCATGTCCACAATTATGACCTAGTTCATGGTCGTGACATTCTGCATTAAGATTTGTTTTTAGAGTTCCAGAAAGATAGTTATTTACTGCATCATCAACTTTTCCTTCCACCCCTTGAAGTATTTTAATTCCAGTTTCAATAAGTGCTGTTTTAGCACCCATTCCCATATTCCCACATATCAAAGTATCTACTTTTAAATCTTTTAGAAATGAGGCGAGTGCTTCATGCCCCGTTCCATTTGTCCCAATTACTTGTGAAGATATTATTTTACCATCTTCAATATCAAATACTTTAAATTTTTCAGTCCTTCCAAAATGCTGTCCGACCATTTCATTTTCATAAGTTACTGCTAATTTCATATTTATTCATCTTCTTTAATATTTTATTTTTTCCCTACTACACAATATACCATCCAAGTAAGTTTTTCACTCTCAATTATTTGAAATTTACGTTTTTCTAATATTTTTTCTATTCCTTTTTTATTTGTCACTTTGCAATCTCCACTTGGCAATAATTTAAAAATAATATTATTGTCAATCCATGCCCCTAAACCTCCAACACCCGAATCAGACAAAATATAAAGTCCACCTTTTTTTAGGACTCTATATGCTTCTTTTACTGCCTCATCTTGATACGGATAATGATGAAAACTTTGTGAGCACACAACAATATCAAAAAACTCATCATCATAAGGTAGTTCATTAGATTTGCCAACTATAAATGTTGAATTATTTATTCTTTTACTGTTAGCAACTTCTATCATTTTATCCGATAAATCCAAACCATAAAACTTTGTGTTATTATGCTCTTTTGATAATAAGTTAATTAGAAAACCTGTGCCACAGCCCACATCAAGAAGAGAACTAAATTTTTTATTTTTTAAATACTTTTCTATATGATATGAACTTATCTTTCCCTCTTTTGAATAATAGTAAGAGTTATTGCTATCATATTCATATGCTTGATTGTTAAAATGCTTTTTTGATAATTTTTCATAATCTTTCATAATAAATATTATACAACATTTTAGATTCTTTTGATATAGGTATGTTTATTGAATAAAATATAGCTGCAAGTAAAGAAAATATTATTGATTTTATTTTTATTGCCACTTAGTTTCTTTCCTTTTTTAAATTATTTAATGCTTCTTCATTATTTCCAATAATCATTTTAACTTTGCTACATTGCATTAATTCACTACAACTACCGCAAGTATCCACCTTCTTGTCTTTTGCACATTTTCTAATCTCGCATATGCTATCACAAAATGGAGTCTTTGCACCTTCAATTATACAACCAGTACAATTTATCATTTCTTTAGTGATTGTTACTTTATTTAAATCACTCCATTCTTTAGCTACTTTTTCTCTCAAAACATCATCATTATTTATTGTGGCGATTCGTGCATCACATTTTTCACAATCAAGTCCACAATATGCAATATATTTATTCATATGATGAGCTCCTTTTTTCTTTTATTATACTACCTTTTTGCATCTTTTGATATAAATAAATTCATAAAATTAACACAGAATTTGTAAAAAATAATTGATTTCTCTTTTAAAAATCAAAGTTTAAAAATCAACTAAATGTTATTTCCAATATTTTAATGTAGATAAATATGAATCAAATTGCTTTTTTCTTTCATCTTCTGATATATTATCAGGATTTGGCATATGTTTCAGCAGAAAATCAATAAGAGATTCTTTTGTTTTATAGACAAACTCACCATTTGTGTAACACCATTTGCAATAGTCTTCATTAAACATTCCATCTTTTTCTTTTGATATCATTTCATCTTCATTTAGTGGCATACCACAACATTGACATATTAACTGAACTGGTGAGCCTAACAAAGTATTAATAGATACATTAAACTCTTTTGATAATAATTTTAACGTTTCAGTATTTGGTTCAGTCTCTCCTGTTTCCCACCTACTAATCGCCTGCCTTGTTACCATTAAATGTTCTGCTAACTCATCCTGTGTTAAATTATGTTTTTCTCTCAAATTTTTAATTATTTCTTTTGTTTTCATATGATTATCCTTCCAATAATTTTAATCATATTATACCAATAATCTTAATTTTATGAAAGCAACTATCTGTTGCTATTTTGAAATTGGTAGTGCTAAAAACTCATCACAGAGTTTATCCATAAATCCATTAGCACCAAGTGTGTGATATTGTTTATAACAATTCTCAAAGTTCTCTTT